>NZ_VPBT01000018.1:0-70137 GCF_013418555.1 Acinetobacter sp. YH12134
GACAATAGCAAGAGTGAACCACCTGATCCCTTCCCGAACTCAGAAGTGAAACCTCTTAGCGCTGATGGTAGTGTGGGGTTACCCATGTGAGAGTAAGTCATCGCCAGCTCATTATTCAAAATCCCCCTAGCTTAAATAGCAGGGGGATTTTTATGCTTTTAATAAAGCTATAGTGCTTCAAAATAAATAAAATTATCAAAATAACCCATGTATAGAAAATTTTATCCCAGCTATTTGTTGTTAAATTTCTGCATTTCAGTCATTTTCGTGGCTATTGGTATGTATCCTGAGCATATATTATTGAACTACTGGATGGTGGTAATACATTGGATTCTCGGAATTGTGCTGATGTATATATTGATTATCCGTTTACCGCTTTTTAATCGCTTTTATATTAATCGAAAAAAATTATATTATTCTATTGTACAAACCCCAATATATAAGCATGCAGAGTATAAGGCAGCACCCGTAATGTCTGGATTAGTGGTCTTTGGCTTGGTGTGTACCGTGTTATATGTATTCAACATGACAGAGTTTTATGTTGAGTATGCGTTTATTGCAGGTTTATCTGAGTTTTTAGTATGCTCCCTAAACCATCTCTAAGGCTCATTGAACTGCCGTAGCAGCATGCTTTAATACGTCCTTTAAGTCTTCTTCAAAGGGGAGATAGGGGGTAAGTAAGAATCTCATCTCAAGATCATACCTTCACCATCTAGCAAGTTGAACGGTATTTATTTTCGTAGTGAGTGTAATGGTAGAGTTGCTGTAGAAAATAAAGAATAGATAAAAAGAAACCCCATCATCCTGACGGGGTTTCTTCGTATTTCGTGCTTTAGGTATAACTCCTGTCGTACCTCACGATCCTGGTGTACAAACTTATTATTGTTGTTTTCCGTTTGGGAAACATCCTGTTTCCTGATGAATTTAGAATACGAAAATTCTGTGTGTACGCCTAGCCTCAATTGTCTTCATTCAATGTAAGCTAAATCGCACAAAAAAGACTAAACTATTTATTGGAAAATTTCAGCCATAAAAAACCGCCTATGTCAGGCGGTTTGGAATCAGACTGCTTAAGCAAACATTTGGCTTGCTGCGCAATATAGAATCCATAGAATCGCAATTGCTACGACAGGTTCCAAAACTTTGGCCCAGCCTGGAACAGTCGGTTCTGCTGCGACTGTGCTTTCTACCGGCGCATGATCGGCTTGTTGATGTAACATTTGATTAAACTCCTTCATCGTATCATCTAATGATAGCTCTTCTTGGGGAAGGGGTTTAGAGCCCTTTAACTCTGTTAGTTCGTTTGTTGACCAAACCCAATCATCTGCCTGACCTGACAGATGTTCAATTTGACCCTGTAGCAGCTCTTTTAAGCCGTTGCTGCCAAAGTTACCGGTTTCATCTAACTGTTTTAATTCGGTCAGTTGCAGGCTTAAAATTTCACTAATACCGTGTTCGAGTTCAGGTTTAGGCAGTTCAGACTGGTTGTGTACCGAAGTGGTCAGATGACGGGACACTTCCTGAATATACAGCGGATCGAGGGTCTTGATTTCCTGATAGAGCTTATTGTCATCTTCGCGCCACAGACGAATCAGTTTGCCTAGAGTTAGCGCATTGAGTTCCTGGATATATGCATTGCGGCTATCAGCATCGTACTGCTGCAAAAGCTGAGGCTTTTGAATTTTAACCTGATCGCTAAAGTATTGTACTAAATCAAAAGCCATGCATTTACTCCTATTTCTTTTTTAATCTAATAATCTTAGGCTTGGTTTTTTCTTTGGTGTTTCAGTTTGTTCCTCTGTGCTTGATTTTAAAGCATTTGGATCATTTTGGATATGTTCATATTCACTTGGATCAAAGAATAAACCCTGGCCATTTTCGCGAGCATAAATCCCCAAAACTGCAGCAATGGGTACATAAATATCGCGTGCTACGCCACCAAAGCGCGCTGAGAAGCTGATGGCATCATTGGAGATGTGCAAGCCATGGACTGCATGTGGCACGATATTTAACACAATCTGGCCATCCTGAATAAACTGCTCTGGCACCATGGTGTTCGGTTGGGTAGCATCGACCAGAATATGTGGTGTAAGCTGGTTGTCGCAAATCCATTCATAAATGGCACGCACCAGATAGGGACGAGTTGGGCTTAAGTTGAGTTCCTGTTCAGACATATCTACTCTCTACTTATTTATTAAAAATTCGCTATAGCGGTTTTTTTCCTGCACGGTTAAGGATTTTACAAATGCAGGGCGACTAAAAATTCGCTGGCAATATAAATGAATCGGGCGGCAATGCTGTTTTGGCAATTCAATGTCCATGGCTTTCAGGCGCAGGAAAATTGGGGCCAGCATACAATCCAGGATGCCAAAATTTTCCGCCATAAAATAAGGGAAATGCTGAAATAACGGTGTGAGTGAGACCAGTGTATCACGAAGCTGCTTTTGTGCCTTGGCCTGTGCTGCGCTATCCAGCGTATCTTCATGGCAAAGCAGGATATCGGCCAGCTTTAGCCAGTCCTGCTCAAAACGCCAGATGTATTGGCGCTGCTCTGCGCGGGGTGCTGGTGCATCGGCATAGAGCTTGTTTTGCCGGTAGCGGTCATCAACATATTCGGAAATAATTGGGGCATGGAACAGTTTTAAATCTTGCTCTACCAGCATGGGTAAGCGATTATAAGGATTCAGGCTGGCTAAATCTTCATCTTCATGGTCGACCAGGACCAGATGATATTTAATATTCTTCTCAGCCAGTACCAGGCGAATCCAGTGCGAGCGGAAATCGTCTGCATGACTGTATAGTGTAATTCCCTGTAGCGGTGTATTTTCCAAGGACATAAATCAGTAAGCAGCAAAATGAATCAGTTAGGATACTAAAATTCAACCTAAAAAGCACGAAGCGAAAAAGGATGAATCGGGTGAAAATGGGTTAGATTATAAAAAAATAACAGGAGCGGCGCAGTATGATGATAAAACTTGTGTTTCTGATGTTCTGCTTAGGAATTGGGGTAGTGAACTATTATTTCAGCAAGGCCTTCTGGCTGCATGAGGGCAGTTGGGGTAAAGATGTACCTGAACAATAAATTCCTTTATCTTTAAAATAACAGCCAATAAAAAAGCCTTGGATAAACCAAGGCTTTTTGTCCAACTCGGTAAACGAATTAACGTTTAGAGAATTGAGGACGTTTACGTGCTTTACGTAAACCAAGTTTCTTACGTTCAACTTCACGAGCGTCACGAGTAACGAAACCAGCTTGACGAAGAGCAGGTTTTAAAGTCTCGTCAGAAGCGATTAATGCACGAGTAATACCGTGACGGATCGCGCCTGCTTGACCACCGATACCACCACCAGCAACAGTGATGTAAAGGTCATATTTTTCAGTTGCTTCAAGAAGCTCTAAAGGTTGACGAACAACCATACGAGCAGTTTCACGACCGAAATATTGCTCTAATGAACGGTTGTTGATCACGAGTTTACCAGTACCAGCAGATAAGAAAACACGTGCAGTTGCGGTCTTACGGCGACCTGTACCATAGTTAGTAGCCATGTGCTGTATCCCTTAGATATCCAAAACTTGTGGCTGTTGAGCAGTATGAGGATGCTCGCTACCAGCGTACACTTTCATTTTCTTGATCATTGCATAACCAAGAGGACCTTTTGGCAACATGCCTTTCACAGCGCGTTGGAAGATTTCTTCAGGTTTGTGAGCAACTAACTTTTCAAAGTTAGTTTCTTTTAAACCGCCTGGGAATTCAGTGTGGCGATAGTATTTTTTGTCAAGTGACTTGTTACCAGTTACTTGAACTTGTTCAGCGTTGATAACAACGATGTAGTCACCAGTGTCAACGTGAGGAGTATAAGAAGTCTTATGCTTACCGCGTAAACGACGAGCGATTTCAGTCGCAAGACGACCTAAAGTTTTGCCAGAAGCATCAACAACGTACCAGTCGTGTTGAACTTCAGCTGGCTTAGCGCTGAGAGTTTTCATTAAACCACTACCTATTATAGTTGGTTTGGACGGTGAATCAGTCCAAACAAAAAGGAGACGAGATTCTAAACGAAATTGTCGAGAACCACAATGAAAATATAAAATTTCAAGCGCTGTATTTTAATCAAAATCCTGAGAAAAGAAAAGACTTGCCAAGAACATCCATCTGCCGTGCCTAGTACTGATCAACTTTCAGCTAAACATTAGCCTTTAAAAGCAGTTTAGATTGCCCCAAACCGGCCAATCTGCCCGAATCTTCAGCAGAATTCACGGCCGCTGCGGTCAAAGTCTGCTTATAATGGGAGATGCCTTATTGTTTAGGATCAATCATGCTGCCTTTATATGTGACCAGTGGTGAACCTGCCGGCATTGGCCCGGATATTTGTCTGCATCTTGCTGACCGTGTAGATGAGCGTCCCGTTGTGGTTCTGGCCGATCTGGCCATGCTGGCCCAGCGTGCGCAAGTGTTGAAGATGCCGGTAGAACTGATTGAATACAGCGGGCAAACTGCTTCTTCAGAAAAAGGGCAGCTCTATGTCGAGCATGTGCCTTTACAGCAAGCTGTGGTGATGGGCGAGCTGAATCCGCAAAATGCCGCTTATGTGTTGGAACAGCTACGTCGTTCGGCCGATTATGCCATGTCAGGCAAAAGTGTCGGGGTAGCGACTGCGCCGGTACAGAAGTCAGTCATCAATGACGCTGGTATAGCCTTTAGTGGCCATACCGAATATTACCAGGAGTTTGCGGGCGTGCCGCGCGTGGTGATGATGCTGGCCACCAAAACCCTAAGAGTGGCCCTGGCCACTACGCATTTACCGCTGCGTGCAGTGGCTGATGCGATTACCGCTGAACGTCTGCATCAGGTGATTGATATTCTCATCCACGATTTAAAATCCAAATTTAAAATTGAGCAGCCGAATATTCTGGTCTGTGGTTTAAATCCGCATGCCGGTGAGGGCGGTTATTTGGGCATGGAAGAAATTGAGGTGATTAATCCGGTGCTGGAAAGCTATCGCGCGCAAGGCATCCAGATGAGTTTAAGCCTGCCGGCTGATACCTTATTTACTCCGGAAAACCTAAAAGATGCCGATGCGGTTCTGGCGATGTATCACGATCAGGGCTTACCTGTGCTAAAATCACAAGGATTTGGTGAAGCCATCAATATTACTTTGGGCTTGCCGTTTATTCGCACTTCAGTTGATCATGGCACAGCACTCTCCCTCGCAGGCAGCGGTCTTGCGAAAAGCTCAAGCCTGCATGTGGCTGTTGATTTGGCGCTGGATTTAGCGCGTCACTGATCTTGTCTTTATTACACGTTGGAAATCTTTATGTATCAGATTAATGCCTTAAACCCGAAAGATGAAGGGCACCACACGCGCAAGCGTTTTGGTCAAAACTTTTTACATGACCAACGTGTGATTGCGAAAATTGTACGCTCGGTCAATCCGCGTCCGGGCGATAATATTGTTGAAATTGGCCCGGGTTTGGCGGCCTTAACTTCACCATTAATTGGTGAATGTGATGCCTTGACCGTGGTGGAACTGGACCGTGATCTGGCTGCCGGTTTGCCGGGGCGTGTGCCACATCCGGAACGTTTAACCATTATTGAAACCGATGCGCTGAAATATGATTTTAGCAATCTGTTTGAAGATGGCCGTCCACTCCGTGTGGTGGGTAACCTGCCGTATAACATTTCAACACCATTGTTGTTCCATCTCTTGGAGTTTGGTGACAAAGTCAAAGACATGCACTTCATGCTGCAAAAAGAAGTGGTCGACCGGATTACTGCTGCGCCAAATACCAAAGAATACGGCCGTTTGTCGGTGATGATTCAGTATTACTGCAAACCAACTTTCCTGTTTGAAGTGCCACCGGGCTCTTTTAACCCGCCACCAAAAGTGACTTCTGCGGTGTTTCGTTTAGAGCCGTATGAGGTGAAACCGATTGTGGCGAAAAATGAAAAGGCTTTATCGCGTCTGGTTTCGCATGTGTTTACCCAGCGTCGTAAAACCTTGCGCAATAGCTTAAAAGGCATGCTGGCAGAAGATGGTTTTGAAAAAGCCGGTGTTGATCCGATGGCGCGTCCGGAAACCCTGACCCTGGCCGAATTTGTGGCTTTGGCAGATCAAATGGTGGTGTAAAACAACGATGGCACGTTATAACTATGTGATTGGCGATGTACAGGGCTGTTTTGAAGCCCTGAAAGCCTTGCTCAAGGAAATCCGCTTTGATCCGGATCAGGACTTTATCTGGTTTGCCGGTGATCTGGTGGCACGTGGTGAAAACTCGCTTGGCGTGTTGCGCTTTGTCAAAAAGCTGGCTGATCGTGGTGTTGCGACCACAGTGCTGGGCAATCATGACCTGACTTTGCTGGCTGGTGCACGTGGCCTGAAAGAGATTAAAGACAAAGACCAGACCCGCGATGTGATTGATGCCATTGACAGCGATGAATTGATTGACTGGTTACGCAAGCAGCCGTTATGTGTCTGTCCGAATGAATCGACCATCATTACTCATGCGGGTATTCCGCATTTGTGGAGCGCGGAAAAAACTCAGGCGCTGGCCAAAGAAGTTGAAGCGGTGATTCAGCATGAAGATTTTGCGGTGATGGATCATTTTCTGGCCGAGATGTTTGGCAAAGAGCCGGCCCTCTGGTCAGATGATTTGCAAGGCAATGAACGCTTACGTTGTATCGTCAACTATTTAACCCGCATGCGCCTGACCGATGCAGAAGGGTGTCTGGAGTTCAGTTTTAAAGACAGTCTGGACGATCCGATGCCGGCCGGGTTTAAACCGTGGTTTGAATATGCTTCGGCTGCGGCTGAAACGCATCAGATTATTTTTGGGCACTGGGCCGCGCTGCAAGGCAAAACTATTTCCGCCCAGATTCAGAATGTCGATGGGGGCTGTGTCTGGGGGCATCAACTGGTGGCTTATCGTTTGGAAGACCAGCAATTGTTTACAGTGGATAATCCACTGGAAGAATGGTAGCAATATTTTATCTTTATAATTTAAAAATGTGATGTCGAAATGAAAACAGCCACCTATTAAAGTGGCTGTTTTTTTGAATTTTATTGAATTCGAATCCAAGTTTGGTTGCGCCCTAGTGTAGACACCCCCATATAAGCGCGCAAAGTCAAACGCTTACCTGTCGAGTTGAGGCGGATTTTTGCATCGTAAATACGACCTGCCAATGGATCAATTACGCGTCCTTTTTCGTAATTATTGCTGTCTTTGATCTGTTTTAAGCCTTTTAAAATATCCATCCCTAAAATAGGTTGGTCAGTATAAGGCGCAGGACACTTATTACAAAGTTCACGTGGGGTATAACCTGGACGTGGAGTTACTTTAATAATTTTACCCGTATAGGTTTGATTGGCTTCTTTACGAATTTCGATGACAGCTTTAGGTGAGCCTGTTTTATCATCAATTTGTTGCCAAGTCCCTGCTAAATCTTGTGCCATCGCCAAAGTGCTTAGACTGCCGAAGATGACGGCTATTCCTAAAGTCAATTTCTGAATCATTTTATTTCCCTTACTCGGTCTTTGCGGCTAGTCTAATCTGTGAATTGACTGACACAAAGTCCCGAGTATCTAGAAAAAATGACCGATGCGACACAATTACTCGCTTATTGTTGGCGAATCCACGTTTGTGTCCGACCAATGGCTGAAATTCCGACGTAACCACGTAAAGTTAGACGTTTATTGTTAGACGCCAAACGACCTTTCAGGCTATACATTTTGCCTGTAAGTGGATCTAAAATACGTCCATCGGCATAGTTGTTATTTTCCACATGCTTTAAGCCATGAATAACTTCCAAACCCACCAAAGGTTTGTTGGTATAAGGTGCAGGACAATTCACACACATAGTTTTTGGAGTATAGCCTGGTCTTGGTGTGACTTTAATAATTTTACCTGTAAAGCTGCCATTTTCAGCTTGGGTAATTTCAATAAGTGCTTTAGGTGAGCCTGTTTTGTCATCAATACTTTGCCAGATACCCGTTAGGTCTGATGCAAACGCTGAGCCACTGAAGATGAAGCTTGCAAATGCGCCCATCAATACATTTTTCTTCATATCAGTTCCTTTGATTGTCGAAAGTTATCACAGAGGTTAATTCAAGGTATAAAGCGAGTTGTGGAAGGAGTCAAGCGATTTGAGAGGTAATTAATCTTAAAGTTGCAACTAAGATGCAGAAAAACCAATAAAAAATGCCACGAACGTGTGGCTTTTATGTGAAAAGAGAAGTGATTAATTATTCGCTTTTAATCCAAGTTTGGCTGCGTCCTAAGGCCGATACACCGACATAACCTCTGAGGGTTAGACGTTTACCGTTGCTGCTCAGTTTAGCTTTGGTACTGTAAATATTGCCAGACAGCGGATCAATAATCTTGCCGCCGCTATAGTTGAGTTTGCCCTTATACGCCAGTCCTTTTAGTACATCCATGCCTAAAATGGGCTGATTGGTATAAGGCGCAGGGCAGTTGACACAGGTTTCTTTTGCTGTGTAACCCGGACGTGGCGTTACTTTGACGATTTTAGCGGTATAAGTGCCATTAGCTTCTTGACGAATCTCTAAAATGGCTTTGGATGAACCGGTTTTATCATCAATATTGCGCCAGGTACCGGAGAGATCTTCCGCGAAAACGCCAGCACTGAATGTGGCTGCCAGAAGTGCCACTGTATATTTAAATTTTCCCATGTTTCTATCCCTTTAATACACTTCAAAAAATTCAATTTTCATCTTAAGAATATTTTTTCATCAACACAAGATGTAAATATTGATTCTTGAGTCACATTTTTTGAATAAAGAGTATAAATGTTGGCAGCCAGACTGCGGTAAACACGGCATTCACCGCCATCCCAAATGCAGCATAACGACCGGCTACACTACCACGCTGCCAGGCCTGTGCTGTGCCAATTGCATGCGCAGCAAGGCCTAAGGCCAACCCTGAGGCGCGCTCATCATTAATATGACGTAGCAGCAGCGGTGAGAAAGCGGCACCAATCACCCCGGATAAAATCACAATCAGAATGGCCAGACTGACCGGTGCTTCCAGCAGGGTGGCAATATTGATGGCAATTGGTGTGGTCACGGCACGGGTGGCAAATGCCATGATGTCATCGCCGGCCATATGTAAGAGATAGGCCAGTCCCATCGGTAAGGCCACGGCACTGATGCTGGCAAACAGCAAAATACCCAAAATAGCTTTGAGTGGCAGATCATCATAGCGCATGGCCGCCAGCGGAATCGCCAGTGCCACGGTCACATAACCCAGCAGATGGTTAAACAGTGGATTGACCTGTGCCATATAATCTTCATAGGGAATGCCAAATACATACAGCAGTAGCACAATAAAAATCATGCCAAAGACAATGACCGGAATTTGCGGCAGTTTCTGGTTACAGGGTTTGGCAAGCAGATAGGCCACCAGGGTGATTAAAAAGCCATAAACAATTGCGAGCATGTTTTAATCTCCTAGAGCCAGCGTTTGGCCATTTTGGCATACAGCCATAACGGCAGTAGGGTGCTGAGAAACAGCACCACCAGAAAAGCCGGAATTTTATTGCCCATATGGGTCAGCATCAGCAGTGAGCCGGCACTAATCGGTAAAAAGGCAAACGCACTTTCTTTCATGATTTTATTGTTGGTATCGACAATCCGGGCTGGAATTTTATGCAGTCGGCGCCACAGGAAAAGCACCACCAGCAGGCTGAGTAAACCCATCAGGTTGCCCAGTTCAGGATGGTTGAAATAGGTCGCAATCCAGACGGCTGTTTCACGAAATACAATAATTAAGAGCAGTGTGCCAATCCAAGCTGGCCAGTCGATACGTTTAAGCCTGTTCATTTTTTATCAGTCGGTCATATTTTACTGTTCAAGTTTTAACTGATCTCATCATCAATTTCAAATTCTTCTAAAGGCCGTTTAAATTGCTGAGCCTTGGCACCCAGAATTTCGTCCAGCGGCAAGTGCGCCTGACGGATCATCTGTTCCAGTTTGGCCGGGGCCATATTTACGCGCAGATTCAGTTGTCCCTGCTCATCATAGTGCTCGGACTGGATTACATTCAGTTCATAAAACTGGTTGCGTAATTTGCCATAGGCCGGTTTTAACACCACATCAAAACTTTGAATCCGGCCCATCAGACATTCATGCACGGCCTGACGTAACAGCTCCAGCCCCTGACCGGAATGCGCTGAAATATACACTCGCTCCGGCTGATGCGGCTGGGCATAGACAATTTTGGCCTGCTCGCCGGTGCAGTCGATTTTGTTATAGACCCTGAGCACCGGCACATCTGCGCCAATTTCTTTCAGGACGCGCTCAACTGCTTCAATCTGTTCCAGCATGTCCGGACTGCTAGAATCAATCACATGCAGCAACAAGGTCGCTTCCAGAGTTTCTTCCAGCGTGGCCTTAAATGATTCCACCAGCGAGTGCGAGAGATTACGGACAAAACCCACGGTATCGGCCAGCACCAGCGTACCAATCCCATCCCATTCCAGCCGGCGTAAGGTCGGGTCGAGCGTAGCAAAGAGCTGATCGGCGGCGTAGACATCGCTATTGGCCAGAATATTAAACAGCGTCGATTTGCCGGCATTGGTATAGCCAACCAGTGATACGGTAGGAACGGCGGCTTTTTGACGGGCCACACGACCCTGCATACGGGTCTGGCGGACTTTATCCAGTTTGGCTTTCAGCTGGCCCATACGAATTCTTAACAGGCGGCGGTCGGTTTCCAGCAAGGTTTCACCCGGACCACGTAAACCAATCCCGCCTTTTTGACTGTCCAGATTGCCGCGGCTACGAATCAGGCGTGAGGAGAGGTGATGCAATTGTGCCAGCTCGACCTGCAATTTCCCTTCATAGGTCCGGGCGCGCTGGGCGAAAATATCCAGAATCAGCTCGGTCCGGTCGACCACACGGCATTTCATGATTTTTTCAAGATTACGTGCCTGTGCCGGCGTCAACGCATGATCGAAAATCACCAGTTCAGCCTCGAGTTCTGCAACCAGCGCAGCAATTTCGTCCGCTTTACCAGAACCGATAAATAACTTGGCATCGGGTTTAATCCGCTGGGCAAACACATGCTGCAAAACTTCAGCACCTGCAGATTTTGCAAGCAGATGAAATTCTTCTGCATCAAGGTCTTCTAAAATCTGCACGCTGACGCTCACGAGCACAACGCGTTCACCGCCTTGATGTTGCTGGTAATCTGGCACCTGGGCATTTCTCCTCATGAAAATTCTATTCTAGAGCAAAAAGCGCCAGCTGCGTGAACTAGATGAAGATGATTACAGCAGCATGACAAAAAGCAGGCGAATCCTCACAATCCCCAGTTTGGAGGCTGTATCATCATTTCGTGAGATAGAGGAATGGGCAGTTTGATCGTTGCCTCTGATCCACCAAGATCATCATGACATCGGTGGATTCGTTCTGGATCTATCTATTACAGCAAGACTGTAGAAGAATTGGCATAGCGCATTTCAATTGAGCGATCTGGACAGTTTTTCGATGCTTATGATCAATGTCTGGTCAATTGCTTCAAGATAGAATACAGTTCTCTGAACAATTCTTGCTGTGATTTTCGCAATTCACGATTATGCTATGTCTCAAGTTTCTTTATCTTCATCCGCTTCAATGAATAGTTTGTCCAAATTTTTTCTCTATTCTAAAAAAATCACTGCCGGTCTGGCAGCGGTGAGCGAAGGCTTTTATCTGGTGTATCGTCACAGCTTGTATAAGCAGCCGAATAATCCGCAGAATACCCGTTATGTGCAGCATTTTTGCCGTCAGTTGTGCAAGGTGTTCAATATTGAAGTTGAAGTGCATGGAGAAATTCCCACCCAGCCGGCCTTATGGGTCAGCAACCATGTGTCGTGGCTGGATGTGCCGGTGCTCGGTTCAGGTGCGCGGGTATTTTTTCTGGCCAAAGCTGAAATTGAGCAATGGCCGGTGTTTGGAAAGTTGGCCAAAGGTGGCGGGACCTTATTTATTAAACGCGGTTCGGGGGATTCAATTAAAATCCGCGACCAGATTACCCAGTTTTTAAAACAGGATGTGCCGGTACTGTTTTTCCCGGAGGCCACGACTTCGGATGGGACTAAAATTAAAAAAGTACATGGCCGTTTATTGGGCGCGGCAATTGAAGCGCAGCGTCCGGTGCAAATCTGCCTGATCTGTTATATCAACCAGCAGGGCGAGCTGGATACCGTAGCGCCGTTTATCAATGAAATGACCTTTATTGAGCATGTTAAAAATGTGCTGGAAATGCCGAAAGTCACCGCACATTTAATGGCTCTAAACCCGATTTCGGTAGAAGGGCATACGGTGGAAAGCCTGACCTCGCTGGTTCAAAACAAGATGATTGAGGGCTTAGAGCAGCTGCATCAAAAAGTCCTGATTCAGCAGGCCAGTGCTTAAGCTTTAACCTGTGTTGCAGGCTTACATAAAGCCTTCAATTGGCAGCCAGGAAATGATTTTCATGGCTGCTTTTTCATACCATTTCATTTTTGGTTCTTTAACAAATACGCGTTCTTCGCCTTTGCTGTTCACGACGCGCCAGTTAATGTTGTTTTGTGCATCCAGCACCAGACGGTAGGCATATTTGGATAAATTGGCATCCATGGTCTGATGCACCGATTTCGCCAGCGTCGGACTGTTGAGCAATACGCCAATTTCACTGTTTAAATAGGCTGAGCGCGGGTCAAAGTTAAAAGAGCCAATAAAGACCTGTTTTTCATCCAGTGCCATCAGTTTGGCATGCAGGCTGGAACGGCTTAGACCTTTTAAGCTGACTTTGGCTTTTTTCGACAGTTCTTCGGTATTGCTGTTCAGATGCTCGGCCTCGGGTGCATACAAGAATTCATACAGCTCGACATCATTTTCCAGTAAGTCCTGACGGTATTTAGCATAAAATGCGTGTACCAGCGGAACGTCATTGGCCTTATAGGAATTGGTCAGTACCCGCACCTGTACGCCGTCATTGGCCAGCTGTTTTAAGCGGTCAGCCCCGGATTCTTCCGGCACAAAATAGGCCGAAATAATATCCACATTTTCAGTCGGTTTTTCCAGATGACTGAGCAGCTGGAAATTCAGTAATTCTTCTTTGGGTGCGCGGTCTTTAATCTTGCTCGGCGAGTCTTTCACCACTTCTGCTTTGACCCAGTCAAACTGGATTTTGTGGTTAAACCACTGCTCAATGGCTTGGGAGCGTGTGGCTAAATTAAGATAATTTTGTACCGCCACTTCTGCGGAATGGTCTTCGAGCTGCTGTTTCAGGCTTTCATAACGCAGATGATGCTGCTGTGGATTGACCAGCTGCTTGACCGAATAGGCATAATCATCATTCCAGTATTCATCAAAGGAGTGAATGATTTCATCGGAGGCAGAACCGACCAGCATCACATCGACATCGGAAAACTGATAGCTGTCGCTGACGTTATAATACTGGTTACTCATATTGCGCCCGCCAATCAGGGCAATCTGGTTATCAGCAATAAAGCTTTTATTGTGCATGCGCCGGTTGATACGTTTTAAATCTAGCACCATGTCCATGGCGCGGTATTTACGGAAGCGGTACGGATTGTACAGCTTGACGTCGATATTGCTGTGCTGGTCCAGCGCCAGATAAATACCTTCCATTTTCTTGGCATTGTTATCATCGACCAGCAAGCGCACTTTCACGCCGCGATCAGCTGCGCGAATAATTGAATGTAGTGCCAGCGCCCCGATTTTGTCGTTGTCCCAGATATAATATTGCAGGTCTAGGGTTTCTTCTGCCTTATCAATTAAATACAAGCGTGCTGACAGGGCTTCCAGCGGATCGTACAGCACCCGATAACCGGTCAGCTGCGGATTTTTTTCACGCAGCGGCAATACAATCTGGGCCAGATGGGTATGCTCGGTTGGCGTTTCAAAAGCCATTTGAACCGGATGTTCAATCTGTTTGGGCAGGGTTGAACAGCCACTGACTCCCAACACTAAACTGCAACTCAACAGCATGGCCGCGGTAGAAGAAGACATAGAACTTCTCGCGTATGTATTTGATTGCAAATTAAATTTGTCAGGATGTATCATATTGTCTAAAACAAGTCCAAAATTTGGTTTGAGTATAATTGCCAGCTGTGAAAAGATAAATATAAGAACGGACGAATTTAGTCGCCGGGGGAGAGTCGGGCATAACTATGTGGGATAGCCAATCAATTATACTGTATTTCTATATCGGCCTGGCCATATTGGCAGTTTGGGCTGTGTCGCAGGCATGGCGTAGTCAGGCCAATACAGAAACGATTCATCCCTTTAAAGCCTTTGTGCATCTGCTGGCCTTTTATCTATCCTATTTATTAATTCCGCTGTTTTTCTTTAGTATTTATGCCGGCTGGATTGGCTATTACTCCTTGCATGAAGCCATTTTTATCGGGCTGGTCAGTGGTGTGCTGGTCTATGCGCGTTTTATTGAGCCACATCTGATTCTGGTGAAAACCACCCGCTATCAGATGCTGCCCGATCAGCCGCTACAACGCCCGGTCCGAATTGCCCTGATTGCCGACCTGCATATAGGTCTGTTTTCCGGGCATGAACGCCAGCTCAAGCAGATTGTCGCCAAGATTAACCAGGAAGAACCGGAAATGGTGCTGGTGGCAGGTGACTGGACCTATGAGCCGGAAAATAAACTGGCCGATGAGCTGGCAATACTAAAAGAGATTAAAGCGCCAATTTATTCTGTGACCGGCAATCATGATGAACAGTATCCTGGTCCGCCGATACAGGAACTGCTCAAACATGCGCTTGAGGTTAATCATGTGATTGATATTGAAGGGCAGATTGTCGAGTTTGACGAGTTCCGCCTGATTGGGATTGGCGATTTATGGTCCGGCCGTACCGATATGCGCTATATGCCAGATTTACCGCAAGACAAGCCGTGGCTGATTTTGTCGCATAACCCTGATACGGTTGATATGGTGCCGAAATTGCCAACTCATCCCTTAATGCTGTCGGGACATACCCATGGCGGTCAGGTGGAATTGCCGTGGCTGACCGATTATGTGATGAAACGCGTATCTATTGTTGGTCATAAAAAAGGCCTGTACCGGCATGAACATGCCGATGTGTTTGTCACTGTTGGTACCGGAATGGTGGGTGTGCCATTTCGTTTCCGGGTACCACCGACCATTGATATTATTGAACTCTGCTAATGCCAAAGGGGGGGCATTTTAAAAGACCCACCACAGCAAGGCGATCAGAATCACGACGCCAATCAAGACCAATACCCCGATATTCAGGCGGTGATTGTTCCGGTTTAAATCTTCAATACCATTTGCCGGTGTTTCGACCGGGGCTTGTGCTTCAGTATGCAGCTGCGGGCGCGGTGGATCTTCAGTATCAAAATAGGGTGTGCTGATGTCGTCTATCGGTTTGGGGGCACATTCACCCTTGGAGGCATCCATGGCCAGACCGTGCTGGCGAATCAGTTCATCAATCAGCTGCTGGGCTTCTACTTCAGTCAAATGACTGTTTGTGCGGAGGTACTGCACCGCTTCATGGCGTTTGCCATCATCCAGCAAAAAAATGACTTTCACCACTTGTTCTTCCCGAAGGGTTTCAATCAGACGATCCATACAATGACCTGCTGGCTGGGGATAAGCTTTTATTGTTTCTAAACTTGGCCAGATGCAATAGTGTGTTTGTGTATGATTTTGCATCACAAATAAAAAAACCAGCGTAAAGGACGCTGGTTTTTTCAGTCAGATGAACATTTTAAATCTGGCTGTTGACATCATCATGCTTGGTTTCACGAATCGCCAAGAAGGCCAGAAGTGACAAGATAGATGCAGCTGTTAAGTAATAACCCACGGCAGCCAGACCATATTCGGTCGCCAGTTTGGTGGCAATCAGCGGTGCAAAAGAAGCACCGAAAATACCGGCCAGGTTAAAGGTCAGCGCAGACCCGGTATAACGTACCGAAGTCGGGAAAATCTCTGACAGAACGGTCCCAATTGGACCATAGGTCAGCCCCATAATCGCCAGACCAATACACAGGAACAGGAACACCACCAAGGTATTGCCAGATTCCAGCATGCTGGCAAAAACCAGACCAAAGAGCGCCGATACAACACACACACCAATAGACGTGGCTTTACGGCCAAATTTTTCTGCCAAAATCGCTGAGAGTGGAATAAACGCTGCAAAGCATAGGGTAGCAATCAGCTGTAATTCCAGGAAGTCGGCGCGGCTATAACCGAGCTGGGTGGTGCCCCAGTTGAGCGCGAATACCGTGGTCAGATAGAACACTACGAACGTACAGATCGCGGCAATGGTGCCTAAAATCAGCATGCCCCAATGTTTGGTCATGACTTCTTTAAACGGCACATTCACTTCTTTCTGTTTGTTTAAAACATTCTGGAAAGCCGGCGTTTCATGCAGTTTCAAACGAATCCACAGACCAACAATCACCAGTAAGGCACTGGAAATAAAGGGAATACGCCAGCCCCAGCTCATGAACGCTTCTTCGCTCATGAACGCGCCTAACAGCAGGAAGGAACCGGTGGCCAGAATAAAACCAATTGGAGCCCCCAGTTGCGGGAACATGCCGTACCAGGCACGTTTGCCTTCCGGTGCATTTTCGGTGGCCAGTAAAACCGCACCTGACCATTCACCGCCCAAGCCTAGACCTTGACCTAAGCGGCACAGGGCCAGCAGTAACGGTGCGGCAATGCCGATTTGTGCATAGGTGGGTAACAGGCCAATGGCGACAGTGGAAATCCCCATGGTCAGCAGCGCAGCAACCAGGGTAGCTTTACGGCCAATACGGTCACCGAGGTGACCAAACAGTGCCGCGCCAATCGGGCGGGCAATAAAGGCAATGGCAAAGGTGGCCAGAGACTGAATGGTGGCGGTCATCGGATCGGTACTGGTCGGGAAGAACAGGTACGGGAAAATAATGACCGCAGCAGTCGCATAAATATAAAAATCGAAGAATTCGATGGTAGTGCCTACCAGACTCGCGGTGAGGACACGAAATTTTGAGTTCGTTGGTGCTGCTTCTTCATTGATTGCAGCAGAAGTTGATGACGCCATGAATGACCTTACACTTATTAAAAATAAAAAATTAGTTTTACAAGCGTAATCTTTTTAAAAAAGGCGTAATTTCTTAAAAAAACAACGGCAATCGTTTCGATTCAACGCGCTCAGGGTCACTGAAATGGAGAATCAAAACAATTAAATCACGTACAGATAGATAGACAGAAAATGTGATCCTGCCCCGATCAATACAAAAATATGCCAGATAGCGTGTGTGTATCTTACCCGTTTTAACGCATAAAACAATGCACCAATCGTATAAGAAATTCCACCAATCAATAAAAAAGTTAGCGCAGGTGGACTTAAAAAGCGTTGCATATCATCAATCACCAGAAGTGCTAACCAGCCCATCACCAGATAGGCAATTAGCGAAATTTTCTGGAACCGGTTGATGAACACCAGCTTAAATACAGTGCCAATCAGGGCAATAATCCACAGTGCAATTAACAGATATTGCGCTTTGGCAGTAGGAATGGCGATAGACAGAAAAGGGGTATAGGTGCCGGCAATTAAATAATAGATGGCGGTGTGATCGAGCTTTTTATACCAGCCGCGGCGCTGCGGACTGTCGGCATAGTGGTACAGACTGGACGCCGAAAACAATAGGAACATACTCAGCGCATAGACCCACAGCCCGATCCAAGGGCCAATACTTAAATAACTGCCTTTAATCACTAAAAAAATACCGGCCACTAGCGCCAAAGCCGCGCCTATGGCATGGCTGATGAAGTTCATTCGTTCTTCAACCGGATCGTAGTCGGGTGCCAAGGGTGCATTCATAAGCGTGGGATCGTTATAATTAAAATATACGAATGTATAGTAATTCAATTTTGCATTTCGCGTAAGACGCTTTACACTTTAGCTGCAATTCATTTCAGGTTTTACTCATGTCTCAATTGGCGACTTCTCCCAATCCGGAACAACAATTTCTAGATACGTTTCAGCAAGCCATTGAAACACAGCGTTTTGAGCGTTTAATTCTGAGTCAGTACAAAGGCGAACTTGAACAGCTGGAAAAAATGACCTTCCGGGTCATTTCTTTGCAAAATGAAGCTGTACTGAACTGTGTGTACCGATATAAAACCCAGGATGTTACCAAAAACTATCCTTTATCTGAGGCTGTGGCTCAGGTCAGCGCGCTGCTAGGCTGCTGCAAACAGGCCAATTTATTGACCCTGGATGAAGACCTGCAGCTGAAAAAGAACAAGAAAAAAGCCATGCTGATGGTGAACAAGAAAAAAGCTGAGGTTGCACCGGCAACTGTTACGCAAGGTCATGACCGCAGCAAACAGCGTTATGTCGAACAGGACAGCCCATTTTTGCAGCATTTAAGCATTACCGATCAGCATGGCCAGATCATTCCGAGCATGGCGCGAAAATGGAAACAGATTAATAAATTTGTGGAAATTTTCTCCGGGGCCGTGGAGCAGCTCAACACTCAAGATCAGCCCTTGCATATTGTTGATTTTGGTTCTGGCAAAGGCTATTTAACCTTTGCCCTGTATGACTATCTGGCCAAGCATCAGCAGATGCCGTATGTGACCGGTGTGGAACTGAATCCGAAAATGGTCGCGTTCTGTCAGCAGGTGGCGCAAGATTCCGGCTTTCAGCAACTGGACTTTTTCCAGGGCGATGTCCGTACCTATGCACCGGAACAGCTCGATGTGATGATTGCCTTGCATGCCTGTGATGTCGCCACCGACTTTGCCATTCACACCGGCATTCGCCTGAATGCACAAATGATTATGTGTGCGCCGTGTTGCCATAAAGAATTGCGTCCGCAGTTACAGGCACCTAAAGTGTTGCAACCGATGCTGCATTTTGGGATTCATGCCGGACAGCAGGCGGAAATGCTCACCGATACCATCCGGGCCTTATTGCTGAAAGCCTATGGCTATGAGACCAAGGTGTTTGAGTTTGTGTCACTGGAACATACCAGCAAAAACAAGATGATTCTGGCCACCAAACGCCAAAATTGGAGTGAACCTGATCAAGCAATTTTGGCACAAATTCGTGATTTAAAAACCATGTACGGTATTCAAAGACATTCTTTGGAGTTGTTGTTGAACGATCAATGGGATCAACAGGGCATTGGTTCGAAGTGCTAAGCAAGATGGATCAGGATAAAAAGATGCAAAATTATGAAATTCAATCGGGCACTTGGGGACAGTTTGCGACAGAGGCCAAATCTATTCGTGAGCAAGTCTTTATTCAGGAACAGCAGATTGCCCCTGAAGATGAATGGGATGCACAGGATGCAGTTGCCTTGCATTTTGTGGTTTATATAGCAAAGCAGGCGATTGCAACAGCACGCTTATTGGAAAATCACAGTATTGGGCGGGTCGCGGTACTGAAGTCACAGCGTGGTTTAGGTGTGGGACGTGTTCTAATGCAGCATATTATTCAGATGGCAAAGCAGCAGCAACGTCCGTGGGTCAAGTTGTCTGCGCAGGAACACGCGATTCCGTTTTATCAAAGCTTGGGTTTTCAGGTGGAGGGTGAATCGTATTTAGATTGTGGTATTGCGCATGTAGACATGCGTTTAGTGTTTGAAAGTTGAATACAATGAAGATTGTGACATGGAATTGTAATGGTGCTTTTAGAAATAAAATTGAGCCTATTCTTCAATTTGATGCCGATATTTATATTATTCAGGAATGTGAGCATACGGAACAGGCAAAGAAAATTTATCGACAATATTTTTCTAATTTTGTTTGGAAAGGAAATAATAAGAATAAAGGCATAGGTATTTTTACAAAAGATGCTTTATCACTAGAAGTATTAGATTGGCAAGACAACAAACTAGAACTATTTTTACCTATTAAAGTTAATCAATCCTTTACGCTCCTTGCTGTATGGGCAAAACATGCAAACTCTCCAACTTTTGCATATATTGGTCAAATTTGGAAATATTTACAGTTACATCAACTAAAAATGCAAAATATTCCGCTCATTATTGGTGGAGATTTTAACAGCAACTCACAGTGGGATGTTTGGGATCGGTGGTGGAATCACTCCGATGTCATACGTATATTTAATGATCTAAAAATAAAGAGTCTTTACCATCACATTTCTAATGAGAAACAAGGGCAGGAAAGTCAAGCAACATTCTTTTTACAGCGAAATTTAGCGAAGGCATATCATATTGATTATATGTTTGCTTCTGAGCAATTTTGGAAAATAGATCAAGCTAGCATGCAGGTGGGAGATCAAACACCTTGGCTAAGTTTGAGTGATCATTTACCACTATATTTTGATCTAGCACCCAAGTTTGAAAAATAGACCCTAAGAGTAGAGTCTATTTTCAAATGGTATTTAATTAGTGCCCATGTGCAGGTGCTTGCTCATGGCTTTCATCCATGGCAGCGTGTTCCGCTTCGGTCATCTGATGCTGTTCTGCGCTGGCCGCCGCACGAGCTTCACGCGCTTCGCGGTCAGCCTGAGCTTTGGCCAAAGCCTCTTCAGACATGGCAGGCGCATTTTTAAAGGCATGTTGCTGGGTGTTGTGTTTATTCTGCTGGCTTGGCATATAGTCCGGTTCATTGCTCACGGCAAGATAGAACAGGCCAAGAAATAACGCACCTAAAACCGAGAAAATAATAAGTGCTTTCCAACCCCAAGGAGATTTTTCTGGAGATGAGTGGTCGGTCATAACAAACTGCCCAATTGGATAAAAAGAAAACTGAATCTGTTGAAACTTTATAACATAATTATTTCAAAGTCCAAGCCAAGAAAATGCTTTCCTTGCGCCGAGGCGCGGCTCAATACTGTCGCCAGAACAGACAAGAGGCCCTAAAGGCCTCTTGAATGCTACCAAGCTGGATGGGTTTAAATTTGTTCGCCTTGCGCGACTTTGTCTTTTAATAACTGGGGCGGGGCAAAACGCTCACCATAACGCTGTTCCAAAGCTTGTGCTCGGTTTAGCGCATCTTTTAGGCCATATTGATTCAGGAACTGCAGGGCACCACCGGTCCACGGAGCAAACCCAATCCCGAAAATCGAGCCGACATTGCCATCTACCACCGATTCCAGCACGCCTTCTTCCAGACAGCGCAAAGTATCCAGCGATTGGACAAACAGGAAGCGGTCAATCAGTTCCTGCTCATCGACAGTCTGCTCTTTTTTCCAGTAACTGAGGCCTTCCCAGAGCGATTTTTTGCCACCTTCAGGATAGTCATAGAACCCGGCGCCGGCTGCTTTACCTTTACGGTTAAACTGATGGATCATGGTTTCAATGACTTCATCTGCACCTGAGCGTGGGCGTTCTTTGCCTTCCGCCTGCAAGGCTTTGCGGGTTTCTGCCGCGACATGCTCGGATAAGGTCAGCGAGACTTCATCCTGAATCGCCAGCGGTCCAACAGGCATCCCGGCTTTGAGCGCGGCCATTTCAATTTTGGCCGGATGGATGCCTTCGGCCAGCATACGCAGACCTTCCTGCACAAAAGTGCCAAACACGCGGCTGGTAAAGAAACCGCGACTGTCATTGACCACAATTGGCGTCTTGCCAATCTGCTGAACAAAGTCATAGGCCTTAGCCACAGTTTCACGATTTGTGTTCTGGCCTTTAATAATTTCAACCAGTTGCATCTTATCGACCGGGCTAAAGAAATGCAGACCAATAAAACGGCTTTGTTCGTTCGCGGCTTGCGCCAGACCGCTAATGGGCAGGGTCGAAGTATTAGAGGCCATCACGCCATCGGCAGTCAGATAGCCTTCGGCTTCCTGGGTCACCTGTGCTTTTAATTGCTGATTTTCAAACACCGCTTCAATGATCAGGTCACAACCAGCCAGATCTGCCGCTGAGGCCGTCGGGGTAATGCGCGCCAGAATCTGGTCACGTTTTTCTGCAGTCATCCGCCCTTGAGCAACTTTTTTATCCAGCAGTTTCTGGCTGTAGGCTTTGCCTTTTTCAGCATTTTCTACAGCAACATCTTTCAGGATGACCACAATGCCTTTAATGGCTGCAGCATAGGCAATTCCGGCACCCATCATTCCGGCACCTAAAATACCGACTTTTTTCGCCTGCCACTGCGGAATATCCTGTGGGCGGCTGGCACCGGATTTAATGGCATTCAGGCCATGCCAGAAGGTGCCAATCATATTTTTAGAGACCTGACCGGTCGCCAGATAGGTAAAATAACGTGATTCAATGGTCAGTGCGGTATCGACATCAACCTGTGCACCTTCGACCGCAGCCGACATAATTGCTTCCGGTGCTGGATAACAGCCTTTGGTCTTGTCACGTAAAATCGCCGGAGCAATCGCCAGCATCTGCGCCACCGCTGGATGTTTCGGATCACCGCCCGGAATTTTATAGCCTTTTACATCAAACGGTTGTTGTGATTTCGGATGTGCCTGAATCCAGTTGATGGCTTTTTGCAGCATTTCATCTGCTGAGTCGGCCGTGTCATGGATCAGGCCCAAAGACAGAGCTTTTTCTACCCCAAACTGTTTGCCTTCGATTAAAAATGGAAAAGCGGTTTGCAGGCCGAGCAGACCTACCATTCGCACGATGCCGCCGCCACCTGGTAGCAGGCCCAAAGTCACTTCCGGTAAACCGAATCTGGTTTTTGGGTCATTCAAGGCAATGCGGTGATGGCAGCCCAATGCCAGTTCCCAGCCACCGCCAAGCGCTGTACCATTTAAGGCAGCCACCACCGGAATACCACGCGTTTCGATATAACGCAGCTGGGCTTTCATGCCTTCTACCATTTGGAAAAAGTCGCTGGCCTGTTCCGGCTGGGCCTGAATCAGTTCATCGAGATCACCGCCGGCAAAGAAGGTTTTTTTGGCCGAACGGAAGATAATTCCGGCAATCTGTTCATCGGCTTTGAGTTTTTCCACAGTTTCTGCCAAAGCTGCACGGAAATCTGCATTCATGGTGTTGGCGGACTGGTTTGGCGAGTCTAGCGTTAAGATTACAATATTGTCGGCGTTTTTTTCGAATTGAATAGCGCTCATGCGGCTCCTCCTTAAACCAGTTCAATAATGGTGGCAATACCCATACCGCCACCGACACATAAGGTGGCCAGACCACGTTTTTTGCCCTGACGTTCCAGCTCATCCAGCAGGGTGCCTAAAATCATGGCACCGGTGGCCCCGAGTGGATGACCCATGGCAATTGCACCGCCGTTGACATTGACTTTGGCCGGATCGACCTGCATCTCGTTAATAAACCGCATGACCACCGCCGCAAAAGCTTCATTGACTTCAAACAGGTCAATGTCCTCAATACTTAGGCCAGCTTTGGCCAGAGCTTTACGGGCTGCCGGCGCAGGCCCGGTGAGCATGATGGTCGGATCAGCACCAACCAGTGCTGTGGCCAGCACTTTGGCGCGTGGTTTCAAACCCTGTTCCTGCACGGCTTTTTCCGAGGCCAGTAACACCAGCGCGGCACCATCGACAATACCGGAGGAGTTACCGGCATGATGCACATGCTGAATTTTCTCGACTTCAGGATATTTTTGCAGTGCAATGGCATCAAAACCCATCTGTCCCATCATTTCAAAACTTGGATTGAGTTTGGCCAGGCCTTCCGCCGTGGTATTCGGCTTAATAAATTCATCTTTGGCTAGAATTACAACACCGGCTTTGTCCTTGACCGGCACAATTGAACGCTCAAAATGACCATTGGCGTGCGCAGCCGCGGCTTTCTTTTGTGACTGCTCGGCAAAGGCATCGACATCGGCACGGCTATAGCCATCAATGCTGGCAATTAAATCGGCACCAATGCCTTGCGGGACAAATTTCGAGGCCATGTTGGTTTCCGGGTCCAGCGCCCACGGGCCGCCATCTGAACCCATTGGTACGCGGGACATTGACTCCACTCCACCGGCGACGACCAGATCTTCCCAGCCAGAGCGGACTTTTTGCGCGGCCAAGTTCACGGCTTCTAGACCGGAGGCACAAAAACGGTTGATCTGCACACCTGCCACATCATTGTTCCAGCCGGCAGCAATCGCTGCTGTTTTGGCAATATCGGCACCCTGATCACCGACCGGTGTGACGCAGCCCAGCACAATATCATCGACCTGGGCAGTATCCAGCTGATGGCGCTGTTTTAATTCACGCAACAGGGTGGTGACCAGACTGATCGGTTTCACTTCATAGAGTGAACCATCTTTTTTTCCTTTTCCGCGTGGTGTGCGAATGGCATCAATAATATAAGCCTCGCTCATGTGCTATCCCTTTGATGAGTTTTAAATTGTTATGCTTTTTGAGTGTAATGATTAATTGATGAAGTGCAATGACGAGAACGGGCGAGGTCAGATGATGCTTTTCGCCAATAAAAAAAGCCCTCACTTGGCGGTGAGGGCGGAGAGGAAGATCAAACCTGAAAAGACGTTGTCTAAAAAATGTTTAGTGATAACCGTGTAACTGGCGATATAGCCCTGGTGTCACTCCAGTCCATTTTTTAAAGGCACGGTGGAAGGTACTGGTTTCACTAAAGCCGACCTGTTGCGCTACATCTTCTAGCGTCAGTTCCGGATTCAGCAACAAGTGAATCGCGGCATCACGACGTAAGGCATCTTTGACGCCCTGATAGCTTTTACCTTCGGCTGCCAGACGGCGGCGCAGGGTTTGCGGCGACAGATACAGCATTGAGGCAACATCATTCAAGGTTGGCATTTCTTCGCCAATCTGGCTCTTCAGGACATCACGAATTCGTGAAGTTAAAGAGTTGGTATTTTTGAATTTCACTAATAACTGTGCCGGTGCCGCTTTCAGGAATTCTTCCAGGGTTTCTTCATTCTGGCGAATTGGCAAGTCCAGATAGTCGGCCGCAAAGGTAATTTCGGTACGCGGCATATCAAACTGCATCACTGGGGCGAAGAACAGCGCATCATATTCATCGGCATGGGCAGGGCGCTCATAACCAAAGTGGACACGTTCCAGCGGCAGACGGCGTTCAATTAACCACGATGCCAGACCATGCCAGATCATCAGCATACTTTCAGTAATAAAGTGGTCCGGGTCCATGTTCTTAGGAATTAACGGCACCAGACGGGCTTCGTGTTTGTCACGTTCCAGCGTCACCGACCATTCATCGCCAAACAGTTTATAGAACTGGGAGGACAGTTCTAAGGCATCACCCAAGGTTTTGGCATGGATGATCAGCTGGCACATGATGGCAAAAGTACCTAAGCGGCGGCCTTGAACATCAAAGCCGATGTGCTCGTCCTGAGTCACCATCCACAGCATTTTAATAAAACGGGTATATTGTTCTGGCGAGATTCGCGCTTTGGGCTGGCGTAACAGCTCGGCCTCAATACCCACGTGTGATAATAAGGTCTCGACGTCCATGCCAAGGCGTTTGACACCGGTTAGAGCCGCATTTACGAAGTGGATACTGATGGTATCGCGGCTCATATTAAAGCCTTCTGACTCTTTGTCTTTGGTAATCACGTATGTTTGACCTAAATGACATTAAAAATAAAGTTTTTGGCAATTTACTGGAGTTGTTTTGCCATTTTCACATATTAAATTGCCGAAATGATCAAGGTAAATGGCTGAACATGACATTGTGTTTATGCTTTTATATTTCTAAGATGATGAAAAAATCAACACAAATAGAGTAAAAACTCCAATGTCATACGCTTTAAACGGACTCAAAGTTTTAGATTTTTCCACCTTGTTACCCGGACCATTTGCCACGCTTTATCTGGCCGATTTAGGCGCAGAAGTGGTGCATATTGAATCACCGAACCGTCCCGATCTGGTCCGGCTATTTCCGCCCTATGCCAATGGCCAGGCGACTTCGCACAGTTACCTGAACCGCAATAAACAGTCGGTGACGCTGGATTTAAAAGACCCGGACAGCATTGCACAAATTAAAGCCAAAATTAAAGATTACGATATTGTGGTTGAGCAGTTTCGCCCTGGGGTAATGCAGCGTTTGGGGCTGGATTATGCCACATTGGCAGAAATTCATCCCGGACTGATTTATTGTTCCATTACCGGCTATGGACAAAGCGGTCCTTATCAGGCCAAGGCTGGACATGATATCAATTATTTAGCGCTTTCCGGTATTGCCGGGCATAGTGGCCGGGCACAGTCCGGGCCACCGCCAATGGGCATTCAGATTGCTGATGTTGCAGGTGGCTCACTACATGCGCTGGTCGGTATATTGGCCGCCGTCATTGAACGGCAAAGCAGCGGACAGGGACAATATATTGATATTTCCATGACTGACTGTGTGGCGGCCTTAAACAATATGGCTGCGGCAGCCAGCCTGGCCGGACAGGAACAGCAGCGTCCCGAAGCTGGTCATTTAAATGGCGCGATTTTTTATGACTATTATCGTACCTCAGATGGCCGCTATCTTTCGATCGGTGGTTTGGAGCCACAATTTATGCAAGGTCTGGCTGCGGTCCTGGAGTTGCCACTAATTGTGGAAAAAGGAAGTTCTTTTGATTCAGACGACCGGCAGGCGGTGAAACAGGCCATTGGCAATAAAATTCAATCCAAAAGCTGGGTAGAATGGCAGCAAATATTTGCCGAGCGGGATGTTTGTGTCGAACCGGTGCTGTATTTAGAAGAAGCACTGCATTCACCACTGGCCCAGCAACGCGAATGGGTGGTTCAAGTGCCACTGGAACAGGACAGCCCAGACACTGAAGCGCAGTTGGCCTGCCCGATTAAATTCTCGCGCTCCAAAGCTCGTTATGATTTCCGTGGCCAAGGTTTGGGGCAGGGGAACTGGTAACGCGCCGGTCTATAAAAGAGGTTTATCAGCCAATATAAGATGTTTATCCAGACCCAAAAGTGAGGATAAACATCTTATGAAAAAAAATGCTAAATAACGCAAAAAATAATGAAAGATCCAGAAAATAATAATGAATGGCTGCAAAGGCTTGCTTACAGCGCAAGTCCAGCTGACTTATCAATAAAATCGCTATGAAATATGTAAAAAACGCATTTTGTTGATAGATAAAATGTCGCTATCCTGTCGGTCGTTATAATGAAACTACTAGCTGTACGCCATGTATTTATATACTGATTTCGATCAGCAACTGATTAATGAACGTGTTGCGCAGTTCCGTGACCAGACGGAACGTTATTTAGCGGGCAAATTGACAGAAGATGAATATCGTCCACTTCGTCTCCAAAATGGTTTATATGTACAGCGCTATGCGCCAATGTTACGTATTGCCGTGCCTTATGGTTTAATGAGCTCGACCCAGCTGCGTAAAGTCGCTGCCTTGGCCAAGGCCTATGACCGTGGTTATGCCCACGTTTCAACACGTCAAAATATTCAGTTTAACTGGCCTGCACTAGAAAACGTGCCAGATATGCTGGCTGAACTGGCCACAGTTCAGATGCACGCGATTCAAACCTCAGGTAACTGTATCCGGAATACCACCACGGACCAGTATGCCGGTGTGGTCGCTGGTGAAATTGCCGATCCGCGTCCGACCTGTGAGCTGATCCGTCAATGGTCGACTTTCCATCCAGAATTTGCCTTCTTGCCACGTAAATTCAAGATTGCGGTATCTGCACTTGAAGAAATTGACCGTGCGGCAACTGCTTTCCATGATATTGGTGTGTATATTGTACGCAATGCAGCCGGCGAAATGGGCTATAAAATCATGGTTGGCGGTGGTTTGGGTCGTACCCCAATCATCGGTGCAGTGATTAAAGAATGGCTGCCACGTGAAGACTTAATTGCTTACTTGGAAGCAGTGCTGCGTGTCTATAACCTGCATGGCCGTCGTGATAACAAATATAAAGCACGTATCAAGATTCTGGTAAAAGCACTCACGCCAGAAGTATTTGCCGAGAAAGTTGAAGCTGAATTTGCACATACGGTGAAAACCTTAAAAGTCGATGCAGACACCCTGAAAAAAATGGATGAGAACTTTACGCCATTCGATTATCAGGACTATGAAGATGAGGACTTCACCGCGCTGTTTGCACAATATCCGAAGTTCAAGCAATGGTTTAACATCAATACCAATGCACACAAAGTGAAAGGCTACCGTATTGTCACCATTTCACTGAAACGTGCCGGTATTGCCCCGGGTGATGTCACCACGGAAGAAATGAACCTGATCGCTGACCTGGCTGATCAGTACACTTTCGGTGAATTACGTACTACACACGAGCAGAATATTGCCCTGGTAGATGTACCACAAAAAGACCTGTTTGCCTTATGGCAAACCCTGGATCAACACAACCTGGCGCGTGCGCACATTGGTTTCTTGACTGATATTATCTGCTGCCCAGGCGGTGATTTCTGCTCGCTGGCCAATGCCAAATCAATTCCAATTTCTGAAGCGATTTCACGCCGTTTTGATGACCTTGATACCATTTACAACCTGGGTAAACTGGATCTGAACATCTCCGGTTGTATGAATGCCTGTGGTCATCACCATGTCGGCAACATCGGGATTTTAGGTGTTGATAAAAAAGGCGCGGAATTCTACCAGATTACCCTGGGTGGTAATGCTGATCATGATGCCTCAATCGGTGACATCTTAGGGCCATCATTTGCTGCGGAAAAAGTGCCAGATGTGGTGGAAGAAATTTTAAATACTTATCTTGACCTGCGCCAGGAAGGTGAAGAGTTTATTGATACCTATCGCCGTGTTGGCATTCAACCATTTAAGGAGCGTGCATATGCTTAATACCGCACTACAAGTGCTCTCTAAAGATGGCACGATTGCAGACAATACTTACCAAATTATTGGTGAAGATGGCGTGTTACCACAAGGTGATGTGGTTTTAACGGTTGAGCAGCTCGATCAACTTGCTAATGTTTCAGGTAAAAAAGCGCTGTACTTAACCGTAGATGCTTCGCCTGAAACCAATGAGTTTCCGTTAGATCAGCTCGATGCCATCTTTATTGAGTTTGCAGGCTTTAACGATGGTCGTGGTTATTCATTTGCAGCACTGCTTCGCCGTCAGGGTTTTGAAGGCGAACTCCGTGCCACAGGTGATGTATTTAAAGATGTACTGAACTATATGAAGCGTTCCGGTTTCGATACCTTCGTGATTAAAGAAGGTAAAGATATTCAGGAAGCGGCAGCCGGTCTGGGTGATTTTACCCATCCTTATCAGGCTTCGACGGCCGTGGCTCAGGCACGTTATCAAACGGGTGCTTAATTTCACCCGTTGCGAAAAACCTCCGTCAGGAGGTTTTTTTGTTTTTATGCGATAGATTTAGATCAGCATCGCGACTGACTTTGCTTTAATTTGGTGCAAATACAACATTGTGGCACAATATGGTGCATTCTGTGAGCAGGCTGAATCATGGCTTGAATCCACAGAAGAAGCACCCAATCATCTTCGTTTTATGAATCTGATTTGGAAAAGTTTAACTATTAGCTTGAAGTGACTTGTCTGTATGCAACATTCTATTCGTATTGGTATTGCTGGTTATGGCAATTTAGGGCGTGGTGTGGAAACTGCCATTCAAAAGAATCCAGATTTACAGCTTGTGGGTATTTTTACTCGCCGTGCGCCTGAAACTGTTTCACCCTGCTTTACTGAAACCAAAGTTTTTCATATGGATGCATTGGTTGACTTCCAGAATCAGATTGATGTACTGATTTTATGTGGTGGATCGAAAGATGATTTGCCTAAACAGACCCCTGAATTAGCAAGTAAATTTAATACTGTCGACAGCTTTGATACACACGCACGTATTCCAGAGTTCTTTGATGCTGTAAATGCGCCAGCACTTGCGAACAAGAAAACAGCCATGATTTCGATTGGCTGGGACCCGGGTATGTTCTCTATCAATCGTTTGTTCGGTGAAGCATTACTTCCAGACGGTGAAACCTATACCTTCTGGGGTAAAGGTTTGAGTCAGGGTCACTCAGATGCGATTCGTCGTGTTGAGGGTGTGAAAGCGGGTGTGCAATATACCATTCCCTCCACCGATGCGATGGATAAGGTGCGTAGAGGTTCACGTCCAGAGTTAAGCACCCGAGATAAGCATACGCGTGAGTGCTATGTGGTACTTGAAGGGGGGGCAGACGCAGCCAAGGTTGAACAGGCCATTGTGACCATGCCGGATTATTTTGCGGACTACAATACAACGGTAAACTTCATTGATGAAGAAACTCTTCGCAATGAACACAATCGTATGCCACATGGTGGATTCGTGATTCGTAGTGGCAATACCAGCGATGCCCATAATCAAGTCATGGAATTCTCTTTGAAACTGGAGAGTAATCCTGAGTTTACGGCAAGCGTATTGGTGGCTTATGCACGTGCGTGTTACCGCATGAACCAGATGGGTCAGTACGGTGCGAAAACCGCATTTGATGTTGCACCAGGTTTATTGTCGATGAAGTCACCGGAACAACTGCGTAAAGAAATTCTTTAAGTATTAAAATTTAAACGGTTACTTTAATTGTGATGATAAAAAGCCTTCAAGTGAAGGCTTTTTATTTTTGTCCTTTATAATCCCCCTCCTTTAATAAAGGAGGGGTTAGGGGAGGATTGACTGAATTAAATCTCCCTAAACCCTGAACAAATTAAAAGTATTGCTTTTAACGAAGTGCAAGGTAAAGAGGGGTTTAAAAGATTAAATTAACTCAATCGCCACAGCAGTTGCTTCACCGCCACCGATACACAGGGCTGCGATACCACGCTTGCCGCCGGTACGTTTCAGGGCATGAATCAGGGTTAAAATAATACGTGAACCGGTCGAACCAACTGGGTGACCAAGTGCACAGGCACCGCCATTGATGTTGACTTTTTCTGGGTCCAGTTTGAACTCGTCCATTGGACACATGGTCACCATGGCAAAAGCTTCATTGATTTCCCACAGATCCACATCTGCAACCGTCCAGCCGGTTTTATCCAGAACTTTTTGAATTGCACCGACTGGCGCAATGGTAAATTCAGATGGATGCTGTGAATTCGAAGCATAGGCAATCAGCTTGGCTAGCGGTTGTAAACCTTTTGCTGCAGCGTTGTCTGCTGAGGTTAATACAAGTGCAGATGCACCATCCGAAATAGAGCTGGCATTGGCCGCAGTAATGGTGCCATCTTTAGCAAACGCTGGGCGTAGTGTTGGAATTTTTTCAATATTGGCGTTGAATGGTTGTTCATCTTTATCGACCACGACATCGCCTTTACGGGTAGACACCGTTACAGGCACGATTTCATCGGTAAAATAACCTTCATTCACTGCAGTTTGTGCACGTTTTAATGAACGAATAGCAAAGTCATCCATTTGCTCGCGGGTATAACCTTTGGTATTGGCCATGTCCTGTGCAAAAGAACCCATTAAACGGCCGGTTTCTGCATCTTCAAGGCCATCTAGGAACATATGGTCTTTGACTTCACCATGGCCCATACGGAAACCGCCGCGTGCTTTTGGCAGGATATACGGCGCATTGGTCATTGATTCCATACCACCAGCAACCACGTAAGTTGCTGAACCGGCTTTAATCATATCTGCGGCTTGCATGACCGCTTTCATGCCTGAACCACACAGTTTGTTAATGGTTACAGCACCGGTTGAATCCGGTAAGCCTGCCTTACGCATGGCTTGACGTGCAGGACCCTGTTTTAAGCCGGCCGGTAAAACACAGCCCATAATGACTTCTTCGATATCGGTCGGTTGTAAGCCAGCACGAGAAATAGCGGCTTGAATGGTGGCTGCACCTAAGTCGGGTGCGGTTAAACTGGCAAGACTACCCTGAAAACCACCCATTGCTGTCCGTGCACCATTAACAATTACGATATCCGTCATCGTTGTATCTCCAATCTGTTTCTAATCAATTCAATATTTATTTTGAGCTTAAGCCCTAGCAGTATAGGGGAAAAATCCACAGAATAAAGCGTAATTTTCATACATCTTTAGACGCATAAGTTTTAGCAGCTATTGGGAAATTCTATGCGTAGAAAACCACGATTACTGAGGAAAATACGCTGATTGGGGGTAAAACCTGAACAATAATAAAAACTGCCATTAGAGCCTAAAGGTAAACCCTGCTGGGCGTTAAATCTGAGACTGGGCAGAGACAGGGCGCCTTTCCATTCCAGGTTACCGTATTTCAGGCGGGTCTTTTCAGTTAAGACAATAGATTCACCTGAATCGAGGCTTCGGTTGCGGTTATGATCGATAAAAATAATAAAACCGCTGTTCCATTGATTATTCTGACATTGCTGCAGATCGGCACTCGGACAAATTACAATATTGGCGCGATAGGTGAGGGCTTGGGATTTGGCCAGGTTAATACTATATTGCAGTAAATAACGGATGCGCTTGGCTTCTTGCTGGGCCAGATATTGCTGAAAATGAGGCAAAGCAATCGCACTAATGATGCCAATAATTGCCATCACCACAATGAGTTCAAACAGACTAAAGCCTGTAGTGTGAGATTTAATTGGGTACATACTAAGTAGACCTATAATTTTTATATTTTTATTATGTTTCTGTAATACAAAATATTGTTTTGTAATATTTTTCTAGGTTGTCATTATTTTTACGCATCTTTCTATAAAGCTGCTAAAATAAAGTGGAAGTGACAATAAGCTATCCACAACAAAAAATTGAGTAAAAATTTACCGAATTACAACGGAAATTGTAAGTAATTTTGTCAATAATTTACTTGATTAAAATTATCAAGCACTTGGAAAAAGAATAAAGTGTTTGTATGATTCAAAGTGACTAGCTTAAAAAGAAAACTGGGGTAAAAAAAGCCTATCTCAGGATAGCCAAAACTTTAGGCTTGAGCTTGAACAACAATTTGTTATCTCTGGAGGATAAATCCATGAAAATGAGTCGTATTGCATTGGCAATGCTCGTAGCTGCGCCTTTAGCAGCTGCAAACGCAGGCGTAACTGTTACTCCATTAATGCTTGGTTACACTTTCCAAGACACTAAACACAACAATGGTTCTGAACACCTAAGTTCATCTGCTGAAATGGAAGATGATTTATTTGTTGGTGCTGCATTGGGTGTTGAACTGACTCCTTGGTTAGGTTTTGAAGCTGAATATAACCAAGTGAAAGGTGATATGGCTGAACAAGCTGGCGCTGAATATAAGCAAACTCAAATCAATGGTAACTTCTATGCGACTTCTGATTTGATCACTAAAAACTATGACAGCAAAGTTAAGCCATATGTATTGTTAGGTGCTGGTCACTACAAATACGAGTTTGACAACGATTTAGGTCGTGAAGGTCGTGGTCTTAAAGAAGAAGGTACTTTAGGTAATGCGGGTCTAGGTGCATTCTGGCACTTAAACGATGCATTAGCGCTGCGTACTGAAGCACGTGCTACTTATAACATCGATGAAGACTTCTGGAACTACACTGCTTTAGCAGGTCTGAACGTTGTTCTTGGCGGCCGATTAAAACCAGCTGCTCCTGTAGTAGAAGTTGCTCCAGTTGAGCCAGTTGCTCCAGTTCAACCAGCTCCACAAGAGTTGACTGAAGACCTGAACATGGAACTTCGCGTATTCTTTGATACCAACAAATCAAACATCAAAGATCAATACAAGCCAGAAATCGCTAAAGTTGCTGAAAAACTGGTTGAATATCCAAACGCAACAGCGCGTATCGAAGGTCACACAGACAACACTGGTCCACGTGCACTGAACGAGCGTTTATCTTTAGCTCGTGCGAACTCTGTGAAATCTTCACTTGTAAACGAATACAATGTTGACCCAGCTCGTCTGTCAACTCAAGGTTTCGCTTGGGATCAACCGATTGCTGACAACAACACCAAAGAAGGTCGTGCTATGAACCGTCGTGTATTCGCGACAATCACTGGTAGCCGTACAGTTACTGTACAACCAGAAGCAGCTGCTCAATAATTTGAGTAGACCTTAGAAAAAACGACTCTTCGGAGTCGTTTTTTTTTATAATGGAATTTTATTGTCTTAAAAATCCCGCAGTCTGGGTAAGATGGATATGAGCACAGAAATTCCGGATCAACTCCTTCAACTTGAAGCCAATGGTGGTATTTTTGCTATTTGGAAGATTTTTCAGCACTATGGGATTGATCTGGAAATTGCCGATCTGGTCCAGCTGTGCCGGCATAATAATGAAGATGGCACTTTCGGAATTGCGCTAGCAGTGGGGTTGAAAAAGCTGGGGCTTGAGGTGAGCTTTCATACCGATCCTGATCCGCACCAGCACCCGACGGAAGTGTTGTGTTATCAGGAAGCGCAGCAATTACAGATTCCGCTACAGCCGGCACTCAGCTATAGCGCTTTGCAGACATGTGTTGATCAGGGCCGCTTTGTGATAGTGTTCTATGACACACTAGAAGGCGTGGGGAATCATTCCTTAATCTATTCGATGGATGCAGAAGAGGTCTGTTTCTTTGACAGCTTTGATACAATGCCAGCACAGGTTTTCGAGCAGCAGCGTCAGGCAGAGGGCATTTGCCGTCAGGCCATTGTGATTGATGACCGAAATTTTGTGATGCGTTATAGCTAAGCCACATTTATCGAGATCATAAAAAAAGCAGTCACTTGGACTGCTTTTTTGTTGAGTGCTTTTAAAGAGAGCTGAGTGAATTATTCACGGTCGATTTTCATCGGCTGCACATCCATCTGCTGATAAGGAATCAGCTTGGTTTTGTATTTCCATTTATAGCCTAACCAGATGGCCAGGAACAATAAAATCCCGATATAGGTGGAAAGCACAGCCAGCCATTCACCCTCAAGTACCGCCTGGTAGTTCTGACCCAAGACTACAATCGCACATAAAGTGAAGGCAAACCATGGTGCGAACGGGAAGAACTTGGCACGATACGCCAGATCTTCAAGTTTATAGCCCTGAGCAAGATAGCCTTTGCGGAAACGATAATGAGAAACCGCAATACCCAGCCAGACAATAAAGCCACACATGCCTGACATATTCAGCAGCCAGTTAAAGACCTGTTCTTCACCAATAAAGGTGGTCAAGAAACATAATGCAGCAATGGCTGTAGTGGCATACAGCGCATTCATTGGTACGCCACGTGGATCAAGGCGGGCAAAGGCTTTTGGTGCACTGCCTTTACGTGCCATATCAAACAGCATACGCGTAGATGAATACATGCCTGAGTTACCCGCAGACAGGATCGCCGTTAGAATGACTGCATTCATGACGCTGGCTGCAAAGGCAAAACCGGCCCGTTCATACAGTAAGGTAAACGGTGACAGTGCCACATCATCTGTTGCAGCGGCCTGGAGTAATCGTGGATCATCATAAGCAATCAGGGTGCCGATAATGAAAATACACACGATATAGAACAACAGGATACGCCAGAAAATCTGTTTGATTGCAATCGGAATGGTTTTCTGCGGATCTTTGGATTCACCCGCAGCCACGCCGACCATTTCCGTGCCCTGGAAGGAGAAACCGGCAATCATCGCCACACCAATCAGGGCCGATAAACCACCGACAAATGGCGCTTCACCTTTGCTCCAGTTACCAAAAGTTGCAACATCCGGGGTCATCATGATCTTGGCGATCATGACCAGACCAATAATAATAAAGATGATAATCGCAAGCACTTTGACTAAAGAGAAGAAGAACTCGGACTCACCAAAGCCTTTGACTGTCAGGGCATTAATCGCAAACACCACGGTCAGGAACAGGGCACTCCAGTAGAAACCGGGAATATCCGGGAACCAGAACTTCATGATGAACTGTACCGCAACCAGTTCAAATGCCACGGTAATGGCCCAGTTATACCAGTAGTTCCAGCCTAGCGCGAAACCAAAACCACCTTCGACATATTTGCTGCCATAGGTAAAGAATGCACCTGAGGTCGGATTGTGGGTCGCCAATTCGCCCAAGCTGGTCATCAAGAAATAGATCATGACGCCAATCAGGGCATAGGCCAGTAATGCACCACCCGGACCAGCATTGGCAATGGTCGCACCGGAGGCCAGGAATAAACCGGTCCCGATCGATCCGCCAATGGCGATCATATTTAAGTGGCGAGCACCGAGCTTACGCTGCAGCTGTCGGCTGTGTTGAGTTTCGCTCATCATACTTCCTTAACGTTTTTTTGAGTGCTCGCGAACAGCACTTTAAAACCTTGTTGATCTGCTTTGACCGTACACTGGCCAAAACTCTGTTCAATCAACAGGGGATAATTTAAAAAGCGGTTGGCCACAATCCACAGTTCACCACCCGATTTCAGGTGGCGGCGCGCAGTTTTACACAGTTTTTCGCTGGCATCATAGTCGGTCTGAATCCCCTGATGAAAAGGCGGATTGCTGACAATGGCATGCAAAAACAGCGGTGCATCTTCAATGCCACTGACGGCTTTAATCTCAAGCTGCTGCGGATTGAGCTGGTTGTGCTCAAAAGTCATTTGGGTTGAAGCAAGTGCAAAAGCATCTACATCCAGCGCGAAGATACGGTTATCTGGATTCAGCTTGGCCAGATAGGCACTGATAATGCCGGCACCACAACCAAAATCGGCAATTTTACCCGATGGCACCTGGCTTAAATAAGGCAGAAAGACCGCTGTACCGACATCAAGCCGGTTCTGGCTGAACACACCTGGCAGGGCACAAATCTGCAGATCACCTTTTGGCGTCGCTACAGTATAACGCTGCGCCCAGTCGGCCAGTGCTTTTTTCTCGACGCTGCAGTCTAGTGTTAATTGCCAGAGTTGGCAATGACGGGCACTGTCGAGTTTTAAGGCTTTACCATAAGGCTGTAACTGTTTGGCTGCACGTTCGACGCCGCCTTTTTTCTCACCGACCAGAAAAACACTACTGCCGGTTTGCAGATGGGCGGCAACATTGTGCAGCACATAATTCAGCAGTTCTTTAGATTTCGGCACAAAAATAACCGCCTGATCAAATTCGCCTTCTGGAAAGTCGGCACCAAAATGAACGGGGGCAGTCTGGTTCTGGAAATAGTGGTAATCGTTAAAATTCCATGTCCAGAAAAAAGGCTGAACCGATTCACCGAATTCAGCGAACAGCTGGTCTGTAGGCGCATTGATCAGTAACACACGACCTGATAAATAATCATATTGTCGTAATAGCACTTCGCTTTTAGCATCCATGAGTCGCTCTCCAATAGAAAAACACTGTCCAAGTCCGGCTCAGACAGTGTTTTCTGGACATGAAATTACTTCTTGGTTTCAGGTAATACAATATTCAGAATCAGCGCTGCAATACCGCCGGTCGCAACACCTGAGCTAAAGATATTACGGAATAATTCTGGCAGATGTTCCAGAATTTGTGGCACTTGTGCAACGCCTAAACCCAGTGCCAGAGAAATGGCAATAATCAGCAGGGCACGACGATCCAGATGAATACCCGATAAAATGTTAATTCCCGATGCGGCTACCGCACCAAACATGACCATGACAGCACCACCCAGAACGGCTTGAGGCACAGCCTGAATCACGCCCGCAACAGCAGGTAATAGGCCTAAAATCACCAGCATCGCGGCAATCCAGATTCCGACATAACGGCTAGCCACACCGGTTAACTGAATCACACCGTTGTTTTGTGCAAATACCGAACTTGGGAAGGTGTTAAAGATACCGGCCAGGAATGAGTTAGCACCATTGACCAGCACACCACCTTTAATACGCTGCATCCATTTTGGACCATCTACGGGCTGGTTCGACAGTTTAGAGGTTGCGGTGATGTCACCAATCGCTTCTAACGACGTGACCAGATAAATAAAGGCCATTGGAATGAACAGGCTCCAGGAGAATTCCAGGCCAAAGTGCATTGGAGTTGGCACTTGTACCAGTGGCGCTTCCTGCAGACCAGAGAAGTCCAGATGACCCATAAAACCAGCCACAATATAACCCACGATCAGGGCAATCAGGATGGCGGAGCTTTTAATCCAGGTCACATTAATCCGGTTCAGGATAATGATTAAAGCCAGAACGGTACAGGACATGATCAGGTTATCGGCATTGGCGAAAGTCTTGTCCGACATGGCCTGATAGCCACCGCCCATACTGATTAAACCTTCTTTAATTAAGGTTAAACCAATCAGCAGGACCACAATCCCGGTCACCAGCGGGGTAATCAGTTTTTTAACCCATGGCAGAATTTGTGAAACACCCATCTCGATAAATGAACCGGCAATCACCACACCAAAAATAGCGGCCATAACCGACTCAACTGGTGTACCTGCTGCGACCATTGCAGAACCAATCCCGATGATTGGGCCAATAAAGTTAAAGCTGGTGCCCTGAACAATTAACAGTCCGGCACCAAAAGGGCCTACTTTTTTAGCTTGCAGGAAAGTTGCAATCCCCGAAATCACCAAAGACATCGATAAAATCATGTTGGTGTCTTCTTTGGAAACACCCAAGGCCAGACAGATCAACAGACCTGGTGTCACAATCGGGACAATAATGGCCAATAAGTGTTGGAAGGCAGCAAGAAAAGCAATAAATGGTTTAGGACGGTCATTCAGACCATAGACCAAATCCAGTTGCGGTTTTTGATCAGGAGATGAATTAAATTCAGACATAAGTCAAAAGCAAATTAGGCTAGGTGGCGGTATTCTAATCGAGTTACACGTCTTTACAAACTTTAAATCGTCGCTTCTGTCGAAAAAAGTTCGATTGTCAATAAAGTGTCACTACTAAATGAGAGTATTTTTCTGTATAATTTGCCCTCAAATTTAAAGCGTATCGAATTTACATGTCAGATATTAAAACTCTCCGCAACATCGCGATTATCGCGCACGTTGACCACGGTAAAACCACTCTTGTAGATAAACTTTTACAACAATCAGGTGCTCTCGGTGAACGAGCGGGCGAGATTGAGCGTGTCATGGATTCAGGCGCTATTGAAAGTGAACGTGGTATTACCATTCTTGCAAAAAACACTGCAATCAAATGGTTAGATAAACGTACCGATACTGAATACCGTATCAACATCGTGGATACCCCGGGACACGCCGACTTCGGTGGTGAAGTTGAACGTGTCATGTCGATGGTGGATTGCGTACTTCTTCTGGTTGACTCACAAGAAGGTCCAATGCCACAAACCCGTTTCGTAACGCAAAAAGCGTTCGCACGTGGTTTGAAGCCAATCGTGATCATCAATAAGGTCGACAAGCCAAACGCGCGTCCTGACTGGGTGATTGACCAGGTATTCGATTTGTTCGACAACCTGGGTGGTACTGACGAGCAGCTAGACTTCCCGGTGGTATATGCGTCTGGTTTACGTGGTGTTGCTGGTCCATCTCCAGAAGAACTGGCTGAAGATATGACACCGTTGTTTGAAACCATCGTAGACATCGTTGAACCACCAGCAGTTGACGTTGATGGTCCATTCCAGATGCAAGTGTCTTCACTGGACTATAACAGCTTCGTGGGTGTAATCGGTGTTGGTCGTATCCAGCGTGGTTCTGTAAAACTGAACACACCTGTAACTGTCATCGACAAAGACGGTAAAACACGTAACGGCCGTATCTTAAAAATCATGGGTTACCACGGTTTAGAGCGTATTGATGTAGATTCTGCATCTGCGGGTGACATCGTATGTGTAACCGGTATGGACGAGCTGCATATTTCTGACACCATCTGTGATCCGAAAAATGTTGAAGCATTACCACCGCTTTCTGTAGACGAACCAACCGTATCGATGACATTCCAGGTCAACAACTCGCCGTTCGCGGGTAAAGAAGGTAAGTTCGTGACCTCACGTAACATCCGTGAACGTCTAGACCGCGAATTGATTCACAACGTTGCACTGCGCGTTGAAGATACTGACAGTCCTGACCGTTTCAAAGTGTCTGGCCGTGGTGAACTTCACCTGTCAGTTCTGATTGAAAACATGCGTCGTGAAGGTTTCGAGATGGGTGTATCTCGTCCGCAAGTGATCTTGAAAGAGATTGATGGCGAAATGCAAGAACCATACGAAAACGTGACTTTTGACGTTGAAGAACAGCACCAAGGCGCTGTGATGGAGCAAATGGGTAACCGTAAAGGTGAGATGACCAATATGGAAGTGGACGGTAAAGGCCGTATCCGTATTGAAGCAACTGTTCCTTCACGTGGCCTGATTGGTTTCCGTTCTGAATTCATGACCATGACGTCTGGTACCGGTATCATGACCTCTAGCTTCTCGCACTACGGTCCAATGAAACAGGGTTCTGTAGCAAAACGTCAAAACGGTGTACTGATTTCTATGGTTCAAGGGACTTGCTTGGGCTATGCACTGTTCAGCTTGCAAGACCGTGGCCGTCTATTCGCTAAACCTCAGTTAGAAGTTTACGAAGGTATGATCGTAGGTATTAACTCTCGTTCAGACGATATGGTGGTGAACCCAACCAAAGCGAAACAGTTAACCAACGTACGTGCATCTGGTACGGATGATGCGTTAACTCTGGTTCCTGCAATTGAATTCACACTTGAACAAGCACTTGAATTCATTGAAGATGATGAGCTGGTTGAAGTAACGCCGAAGTCAATCCGTATCCGTAAGCGTTACCTGACTGAAAACGAACGTAAGCGTAACAAATCTTAATTTTTAAAATTAAGAAGAAAAAAGAAACCGCCAGGTCCACTTGGCGGTTTTTTTTGTATTAAATGTTCTAAAACTCCTTGGAAATAATTGAAAAAAGCGTACATTAAGCAGAAATCAAATCCTAGTAATTATGTATACTTCATCACATAAATAAAGATATATTCTGGAGCGCATATGAGCATTTTAAAAGAATTTAGAGAGTTTGCTATTAAAGGCAACATGATGGACCTGGCAGTCGGTGTCATCATTGGTGGTGCATTCGGTAAGATTATTGATTCACTGGTAAAAGATGTGATCATGCCGCTGATTTCATGGATTTTAGGTGGTGATGTCGATTTCACCAATAAATTCCTGATTCTGGGTGATAACCCGAACAATGTCCAAACCTTGGCTGCTGCCCAGGAAGCGGGTCTGAACATTTTCCATTATGGTAATTTCCTGACCATCTTCATTAACTTCCTGTTATTGGCCTGGGTGGTGTTCTGGTTGGTGAAACTGATGAACAAAATGCGCCGTAAGCAGGAAGCAGAGCCAGAACCGGCAGCAACTCCAGAAGATATCGAATTACTGCGTGAAATTCGTGACGAATTGAAAAAACGTCCGCAGGCGTAATTGAAAGCAAAAGAAAACGGCGCAAAGGCGCCGTTTTTTATAGAATCCCTCCCAACCTCCCTTTAATAAAGAGAGGAGAAGTCCCCCTTTGCCAAAGGGGGATTTAGAGGGATTAAAAATCCATCCGGAATTTAATTTCCACCAAATGAAAACCAAACTGGCTTTTGACCGGACCATGCAACACCCGTTCAGCAGCCGTAAAGACCAATTTATCAATCACTGGGACCAGTTGGCCTTTTTTCACTTCACCGAGTTCGCCGCCACGTTTGGCTGAGTTGCAGGTGGAATACTGTTTGGCAATTTTGGCAAAGTCTGCACCTGCTTGCAGCTTCTTTTTTAGCTGCTCGGCAGTATCTTTATCTTTCACCAGAATATGACGGACGATGGCCGTTTTCATGGGTATTACCTCGCTGTATGTTTTGGCTTGCTGGTTTTAGGACGAGCCAGTTTGACTTTCTTCAGCGGTTGGCACTCCGGGCAAAACACTGAGGCGCGCTGACCAAGCTTGAGGTTTTCCAGTGTGGTTTCACAGTTGACACACATTTCACCGGCACGACCATAGGCCAGCAGGGTTTGCTGAAAATAGCCATTTTCACCCATGGCATTGCTATAGTCGCGTAAGGTCGATCCACCCAAATCAATGGCCTGTTTTAAAATCCGTTTGATCTCCACAGTTAGTTTGTCAATCTGTTCCAGACTTAAGCTCGACGCCGGTTGTGCCGGGTGAATGCCCAGATTAAACAGACTTTCTGTGGCGTAAATATTGCCCACGCCCACCACCACATGGTTATCCATGATTGCAATTTTAATGCCGACATTTTTGTTTTTCAGTTTATCGGCCAGATAGTGAGCATTGAAAGCATCACTTAAAGGTTCAGGCCCGAGCGTATCAATCAGTTTGCTTTGCGAGTTTTCATCTAGCCAGAGAATACAGCCAAAACGGCGCGGGTCGTGGTAGCGCAGCTGAATATCATCAAACTGGATAATCAGATGGTCATGTTTGCGCAGTTCGGCCTCGGGCTCACATAGGCGGAAGCTGCCGGACATGCCCAGATGCCACAGCATGCTGTCCTGTTCAAACTGGGCCAGAATATATTTGGAGCGACGGGTCAGGTTCAGTAGTTTTTGCCCGACCAGTTTGTGTAGATCGTCTGGAATTGGCCAGCGTAAGCTGGACTGGCGTACCTGCACGGCGTGCACACGCTGTTCTAGCAGCGGTAATAAACTGGTTTTGGTGGTTTCAACTTCAGGTAATTCAGGCATGGGCAGGCTTCGGCATGAGGATGCAGCTAATATCGGGTTGAATCTTGAAAAATACAAGACAGAGCAAGGCTGCATTATAAAGTGAATTGCCGTACCGTGCAGCCGGATCAGTCTTGCGGCTCAAACTGGACATTCACAGAAAAATAAAAGCGATTCAGCGTCCAGGTAAAAAAATGTAAGCCTGCACATCATTAATGTTGAAAATCACATGCCGCCCACAAAAAAACGCCAAGATAGGGCAAAACAAAAATGAGTTATCCAGATGAGGAGCAATATGCATACGCCGCAACACATCATCGAGATCTGTCAGCAGCAGCAACGTCAATTAAGTCTGTTTCTCGATTTAGACGGTACCCTGGCCGATTTTCAGCTTGACCCGCAGCACAGTTTTATTCCTACCTCGACTTTAAATACTCTGGCCGAATTACTGCAGCTGGGAATTCCGGTGAGTGTGGTCACTGGCCGCTCCATTGAGATGGCCAGACAGCTGTTACAGCAGTTACCGCTGCCGATTGCCGAGTTACATGGATTACAAATTTGGTGGAATAGTACAAAGAAATTACAACTTGATTTAAGTCATATTAATTATAAGCAGCTCCGGGCAGACCTGAGTCAGGCCTGTCGCGCCTACCCGAATTTACGTATTGAGGATAAGCAGTTTTCGGTAGCCCTGCACTACCGGGAATATCCAGATCTTGCACCGGTTGCACAGCAGATTATGGCGGTGCTACAAGCGCGTTATCCTCAACTTAAACTTAAGCAGGGCAAGTGTGTGGTCGAGCTTTTGCCTCAGCAAGCGAGTAAAGGTTTTGCAATTAGTCGCTTACTGGAAGCAATGCCAGAAAACAGCACTTTTCCCATTTTTATTGGTGATGATGTGACGGATGAAGATGGATTTGCTGTGGTCAATCAGCATCAGGGTTTGAGTATTAAAGTCGGTGAAGGCGAAACACAGGCCCGCTATCGGCTGGCCAATACCCAAGCGGTGGCAGAGTTGCTGCATTTAATAAAAATACATTGCGAAACAGGAGCAATGACCATCAAAAGAGGATGTGAGGGTAAAAATGTCAAAGCTAATCGTGTTATCCAATCGGGTCAGTTTACCGAATCCTGAAAAAAAAGCCGCAGGTGGTCTGGCGGTGGCCATGCAAGATGCACTGCATGATATTGGCGGGATCTGGGTGGGCTGGAATGGTGAAAGAGTCGAGCAATTTTCCCAGCTGAAATTCGACTCGGTGCAGCATCAGGGTGTGGAATATCTGACCAGCCCCTTAACTGAACAGCAGTACCAGCAATATTACTGTGGCTTTGCCAACAATGCCTTGTGGCCGGCCATGCATGATCGCAGCGATTTAATTGAATACTCCACAGACGAATATCTGACTTATCAGGAAGTCAATCGCATGTTTGCCGAACAGCTACAGGCGATTGCTGAGCCGGATGATGTGATCTGGGTGCATGACTATCATTTTTTCAGTATCGCCCGGCATTGCCGCCAGTTAGGCATGCATAACAAGATTGGTTTTTTCCTGCATATTCCTTTTGCCCATGAAGCGGTGTGGCGGGAAATTCCGGTGGCATCACGTTTACTGCAAGACCTCTGTGAATATGATGTAGTTGGACTGCAAACCCAGCGCGATCAGCAGCAATGTATGCGCATTTGCCAGACCATGCTCAGTGGTGAGGAAATTCATCCTTATATCCTGCGTTATCAGAATAAGCTGACCATGATGAAGAGTTACCCCATTGGGGTGAATCCAGACCTCATCCAGCACGCGGCCGCTCAGCCCTTAACGAGCACCCAAGATATCTTTGATTTTGACTCCCTGGCCCAACAAAAAACTATTATCGGCGTTGACCGGATTGATTATTCCAAAGGGCTGCTAGAACGTTTTGATGCTTTTGCCCATTTCCTGGCTTCTTATCCTGAATATCACCAGCAGGTGGTGGACCTGCAAATTGCCTGTCCATGCCGCATGGATATTCCCGCCTATCAGCGCCTGTACCAGCGTTTAGAAGACCAGATTGCCGCCATTAACAGCCAATATGCTACAGCAGACTGGTTGCCGGTGAATTGCAGTCATCAGACCTTGGCACATGAAGTGCTGATGAAAATTTACCGCCAGTCGGATATTTGCTGGGTCACTTCTTTAAAAGACGGTATGAATTTGGTGGCCAAAGAATATATTGCCGCTCAGGATGCCGATAATCCGGGCGTGCTGATTCTGTCCGATAAAGCCGGTGCCGCAGACCAGATGCCGGATGCACTAATTGTGAATCCACATGACCGCGAGGCCATGACGCGAGCCCTGAAACAGGCACTGGAGATGCCGCGAGCAGAGCGGATACAGCGTTACAGTCGCTTAATGGATGGTCTGAAAAAATTTGATATTGCCGACTGGCGTACTACTTTCTTAAATGATCTGCGCCATAACAGCTTCCTGTATCACTACAAGATGCCGCTTCGCGCCCAGGTCTCGCCGGTGATTCACTAATACGTTAACAATTTTCAATATTTATCTGCTCAGCCACGTGCTAAATCTAAACAGGGTCATCAGTTAAAAAGATCAACATCGCCGTACCGTGACTGCAAGTTTGGCTACTCATGCCCGCTTGTGGTCACTGTGCTGGCAATGATGACAACCGGATAGATTGAGAACAATTATATATTTGGAATATAGAACCACTATGGACCAGATTCTGGCTGAATTTGAACAGCAGACAGCGCCTACCGCCGAAGATTACGTCACCACACTACGCCGTTTGCTGGCAGTATCACTTGAATTTCCTCATCCGGGCAGGGGGCAAACCCTGCTGCGCTGGCAACTGCTGGCCAAAGTTGCGGCCACCGATTTAACTTTGGTGAAATGGCTGGAATCACATTTCGATGCGCTGAGTATTTTAAACGAACTACAGATTCAGTCCGTTCCGGCGGGCTGGTGGGCAGTCTGGGCCGCGGAAGGCCATCCACAACCTGTACAGTATGAGCAGGGCTATTGTTCCGGTTATAAGACTTGGTGCTCGGCGGCATATGCGGTGGATTTTGGTTTAATGACTTATCGCGGTGCAGATGGCCAGTCACAATTATTGATGGTCGAGATGCAGCAGCCTTCAATCCAAGTAGATGATAGCAGTTGGCAAGCCATCGGTATGCAGCAGACGGCCACAGCAACTGTTCATTTTCAGCACACTCCAGCCACACGCATTGCACAACCCGGAGATTATCTGAATCGGCCGGGCTTCTGGCATGGTGCAGCCGGTGTTGCGGCCTGCTGGTATGGTGCTACAGTACGTCTGGCTGAATATTTACAGCAGCATGTGCAGCAGAAAACCCATGCCTATCATGAATTGTATTTGGGCGAAGTCAGTACCCGACTGGCCGTGACACGACAGTTTTTTACCCATGTGGCTGCCCAGATAGATGCAGCGCCGGCACACAGCCATGAACTGATCATCCGGATGTTACGCGCCCAAGTTGAGGATACGGCGCTGCTGGTACTGGAAAAAGTCGGAAAAGCGCTAGGCGCACGACCTTTTTGCGAGCAGGCACATTTTGCCCGGTTGGCTGCCGACTTGCCGGTATTTTTGCGCCAGAGTCATGCTGCTTTTGATCTGGCTGCAATTGGCCGCTTATCGCTACAGGAGGGGCAAACATGGCAACTCTGATTGATCCAGTAGTGGGTGACCGGAAAATTTATGGGAGTGGCACCGATCAGGCGCAGTGGCTTAACTGGCCCGGACTGACCGGGCTGCCAGATTTGAATCTGACGCAGCATTTTCCTGAGCGTGGCCGGGTACTGATTTTCGCGCCACATCCCGATGATGAAATTCTCGGTTGTGCGGGACTGATGCAGCAACTGGCCGCGGCAGGGCGTGAACTGCTGCTGGTCGCAGTGACCAATGGCACTGGCAGCCATCCCCAGTCAAAGCGTTATAGCGTCGAGCAGCTGAATGTGCTGCGGCCACAAGAAAGTCTGAATGCTTTGGCGGTGTTGGGGCTGGAACATAAGGTCCAGCGCATTGCCCTGAATATTGCAGATGGCCAGGTGATGCAGGCTGAATCCGAACTGTTGCAGCAGCTACAAAACTGGGTGCAGCCCGAGGATATTCTGGTGACCACCTTCGCTCAAGATGGCCATCCCGATCATGAAGCCACCGGACGGGTGGTGCAGCACTGGGCCAGACAGTATCGGCAGCGCTGTTTTCAGGTATTGATTTGGGCCTGGCATTGGGCCATGCCGGCAGATGCACGGATTCCCTGGGCGCAGGCACGAAAACTCCGTTTAACTGCACAGCAGCTGGCTTTAAAACAGCAGGCGATTCAGTGTTTTAAAACTCAGATCGAGGCTGATGACACTATTCACCAGCCGCCAATTTTATCGGCAAAAACCATTTCACGACTCTTAATCCCGTACGAGGTCTATATTGATGCGACTGAACACGGATGACTATTTTGACCAGCTGTATCAGGACAATGATGATCCCTGGCACTATCAGCAGCGCTGGTATGAGCAGCGTAAACGGCAGCTGTGTCTGGCGGCCTTGCCGCAGGCGCAGTTTCAGCGGGTCCTGGAAATTGGCTGCAGCAATGGCATCTTCAGTGAATTGCTGGCTCCGCGTTGTCAGCAGCTCATCTGTGTAGATGCCAACCGTCGTGCGGTTGAACTGGCACAGGCCCGTCTGGCGAGGTTTGCGCATGTGCAGGTGCGGCAACAACGTGTCCCTGAAACCCATCTGGCGCTGGAAAATGATAGTCTATTTGATCTGATTATTCTCAGTGAAGTGGCCTATTACCTGCGTCCGGCCGAATTAGTGCAGCTAATGCAGCAGCTGCAGCAGTGTTTAAGTGCAGACGGTACGCTGCTGGCCTGTCACTGGCGTTACCCGATTGCAGGCTTTGAGCTGAATGGCGATCAGGTACATGCCTGTTTAAGGCAACACTTGGTGCTGCATCATTATTTACAGATGAATGATCCGGATTTTCTGCTCGACCTCTGGACTCAAGATGCACAATCTGTGGCTGCGCGGGAGGGACTGATATGAAGATGGCGGTGGTCGTGCCTGCCTATAACGAAGCCGAAACGCTGGGTGCCTGTCTGGCGGCTATTCAGCAGGCCATTGCACAATTACCGCCCGCTGTGTCTGAAGTAAAGGTGCTGGTGGTGCTGGACAGTTGTGATGATCAGTCTGTTGAAATTGTACAACAGGCCGGAATCGACTACTTGTGTTGTGAAGTACGCTGTGTTGGTAAGGCACGGGATTTGGGCGTGCGCGCCATGATTGCCAAAGGTGCTGACTGGATTGCCTGTACCGATGCCGATACCCAGGTTGATGCGCAGTGGTTATCTGCACAATATGCCCATCAGCCGGCAGCACTGATTTGTGGCGTGGTTGAAATTAAAGACTGGTCGCCTTTATCTGCGGCCGCCCGGCAGAAATATCTGCGCCATTATCAGGATAAAATGGACCATCGGCATGTGCATGGGGCCAATCTCAGTTTTTCTGCTGCGGCCTATTTAAAAGCCGGTGGTTTTCAGGTCAGCAGCTGTCATGAAGATGTGCAGCTGGTCGAGCAGATGCAGTGCTTAAACCTGCCGATTGTCTGGAGCAACCAGGTACGGGTCACCACCAGCAGTCGTCTGGACAGCCGGGTCAGTGATGGTTTTGCCGCCTATTTGAACCGGCTGGAACAGGCTTGTCGCGCTGCGTCTGAAGTGTGATCGATCGTGCAAAAAATGGCTGTCATCGGGCTGACAAAAACACAGCGTATTTTGATCAACACCACAGTTTAATTCGGTTACATAAAGCGGTAAAAATAAACAGCTTTTAGCCAATTCGGCCGTCTATCTCGGTTAGAATAATTTTCATGAAAATCATAAGGCAGGATCGCCCCATGGCATTATTATTTGAACCTATCCATTTTGGCACGCTTGAATTAGACAACAGAATTATTATTGCTCCCATGTGCCAATATTCGGCCAATGACAAAGGCGAGCTCAGCTATTGGCATGAGCAGCAATGGGCCAACTATGCCTTGTCGGGTGCCGGTTTATGTATTATTGAAGCCACGGCGGTGCAGCCAGAAGGGCGGATCAGCTATGCCGATTTAGGCCTGTGGAATGATTTGCAGCGTGCGCAGATGAAAGCCTTGCTGGCCAAAGTCAAAACCTTGTCACCAATGCCATTTGCAGTGCAGCTGGCGCATGCTGGACGTAAGGCATCTACCGATAAACCGTGGCTGGGCAAAGACCAGTTTGCGCCGGATCATGCCCAGGGCTGGCAAACCGTATCGGCCAGTAATTTGCCGTTTAACCCGACCGATCATGCCCCCCATGCACTAAGTCTGAATGAAATTGAACAGGTAATTGCCGACTTTGCCAGTGCTGCGGTGCGTGCAGTGGATGCTGGCTTTGATTTAATTGAAATTCATGCTGCCCATGGCTATCTGCTACATCAGTTTATGTCGCCATTATCCAATGTCCGCGATGATGAATATGGCGGCAGTTTTGAAAACCGGATTCGTTTAACCCTGGAGGTGTTCCAGGCCATGAAACAGGTGGTGCCAGAAGGTTATCCGATTGGGGTGCGTCTGTCTGCTACCGACTGGATGGATGCGCAGGGCGGCTGGAATATCCAGTCTACGGTTGGGGTAGCTAAAGCGCTGGAACAGTTGGGTGCGGCCTATATTCATGTGTCTAGTGCCGGTCTGCATGCCCAGCAGAGTATCGAGATCGGGCCAAGCTATCAGGTGCCTTTTGCCCATGCCATTAAACAGGCGGTGCACCGTATTCCGGTGATTTCTGTGGGCCTGATTACCGAAGCGGTGCAGGCTGAAGAAATTCTGCAAAATCAGTATGCAGATGCCATTGGACTGGCACGAGCGATGCTTTATGATCCACGTTGGCCGTGGCATGCTGCCGCTGAACTGGGCGGGCAGATTGCCATCGCGCCGCAATACTTGCGCTGTCAGCCGCATGGTTTAAAAGATTTATTCCATCCATTTCCTGTTCAGGAATAAGCAACAGCAGCATCAGGGATGATGCGTTTTAGATCTCGTTCTAGAGAAGGAAGGCACTTTTGTTGCTGAATATTTTACTGCCCTTGGTGGCAGTACTGGCGCTGGGCTATAGCAGCGTACGTACCAATTTTCTGGCGGCCACGCATATTCAGGCGCTGAGCCAGTTTGTGATGAAGGTTTCACTGCCAGCCTTTTTACTGTATGCCCTGGCCAGTAAAGACCTGGCTGAAATCTGGCATCCGGGTTATTTTATTGGTTATGGACTGGGCTCGCTGATCCTGTTTTTTCTGGCGCTGGTCATTTATAAAACCTATTTCCGGCATAGCCTGACCCACGCCAGTGTGCTGTCGATGGGCGCGTCGATGTCCAATACCGGCTTTATTGGCACGGCTATTTTAACCCTGCTGATTGGCAGTCATTCCGCCATTTATCTGTCATTAACTCTAATTATTGAAAACCTGATTATTGTGGCGATGGTGCTGTTTCTGGCCGAAGCCGGTTTGCAAAAGCAAAACCATCATCTTTCGGCGTTATATCTGAAAACCTTAAAAAGTTTGCTAAAAAATCCGGTGATTCTGTCGATTATTGCCGGGATGGCCTGTGTCTTGCTCAATTTAAAACTACCGGACAGCATCAATCAGATTCTGGAGATGCTCGGCAAAACTGCATCGCCGTTGGCTTTATTTGTGATTGGCGGCAGTCTGGTCGGAATGCGCCTGCATTCGGTCAATCTGCAAAGTGTGCTGCTGGTCGGGATGAAAGTCCTGCTGATGCCGCTGGTTATTTTCACCTTGTTGTGGAGTTTGCCCAATGTCAGCTCAGAAATGCTGTTTGTTGGTACGTTGCTGGCGGCATTGCCGATGCCTGTGGCCTTTGGGATTTTTGGCCAGAATTATGGCCTGAATGAACAGGCACTCCAGCCTTTAATTATGAGTACGGTCCTGGGTTTAATCGGAGTGGCTTTCTGGTTAAGTCAGTCATCGCATTTTCTTTAAATCTTTATGTATCCCAAATAAAAAAGCCCGGTCATCGGGCTTTTTTCGGTCAGCCGCATTAGCTTTTCTTGGCTGCTGCTTTTGGTGGATTCTTGGCTTGATCGGCAATCATCTTGTCCACCACAGCCAGCGATTCTTTGGCTTGCGGGACATTTTCCTTGGCTAGGGCAGAGAAAATCTTTTTCGCTTCCGGCAGGTTTTGCGGCACGATGTTGCCATTGGTAAACATATTGCCAACCGCCATCAGCGCTGGAATATAGCCTTTTTGTGCTAAATCCTGAATGCTCTTTAAGCCTTGCTGAATGGGAGCTTCATTTTTGTTTTTAAAGCCCAGGCTAATGTCATATAAGGCTTTGGCATGAATGGCCTGATTGTTGCCTTTTTTAATGAGGGGTTCCAGTAATTGCAGGCCTTTTTTATCTGAATCGGCTTTGTTTTCAGAGAAATACACCACCGCTAAATCAATGGTGGCATCATGAAAGCCTTGTGATGAAGCTTTTTGCAAATACTGTTTGGCTTTATTGGTATCCTGTTTTAGACCCAAAGTGCCGGTCAGATGGTTTTTACCGAGTACATAATTCGCCACCGGATAGCCTTTTTTCGCGGCCTGCTCATATAGCTCGATGGCTTTCTTTTCATTTTTGGCCGTACCTTGGCCGGTTTGGGTCAAATAACCCAGATTATAAATCGCTTGCGGATTACCGGTTTTGGCCAGTTTGTCTAATTCCTGATAGGCTCCGCTCAGGTTGTTGGCTTTGACCATGGCTTCAATTTTGGCGAAAGCCGGATCGGTCGGAATACTGTTATTGCTGTTGGCGAGGGTAAATTGTGTCGAAAGGGCAACCAGACTTGCCAAAATCAGTTTTTTCATCGTTGTATAAAACCTTGTATCAATGACCACATAATTCCATTTATGTGTGGGGAATAAATTGTCACTCATCATCATAAGATGAAATCAAAGAATGTAAATATAGATGTATCGGAATCCGGTAATTTTTTCAAACCACGTAGGAACAATAATAAAAAAATCCTGAATTTAAGGATTGCTTCAATTTGTAAAACAGTCTCGTTTTTTTGACGGATAAAAAAACAACCCAAGTTACACGTGTCACTTGGGCTGTTTTTCATAGATCTGCTAGTGACACGCTTAATTTTGCGGCCGCGCCACATCACCGCTTAAAGCTTCAGGTAAATCCAGAACCGTTACATCCATCTCGGCTAAGGCATCCGGTTTTGCTACCACCAAAGCTTGATAACCGCTATCAATAGCCAGGCTATTCACTACTTCTACATCATTGTTCAGTTTGCTGGCGATAGCCGGAGCATCGCCTGTACCCTGAATCAGATGCAGCCAGTGTTTTGGCTTGGCTTTAAACCATAAACGGGCAATCACTTCCTGACCCAAATAACAGCCTTTGTCATAATGAATGCCTTCACGCTGATGCAGGCGCAGTTCCTGTGGCTGGAACAGTTCCGCGGTGCTGGCCTGAATCCAGGCCTGACCACTTTCAAGCGCCTTTAATTGCCATGCTTGAATATCCTGTTCAGTACTTGTGAACTGGGTATTTAGACCGTTTACGACCGGATAAACCTGACCGGCTTCTTCCAGTTTCATTTTCGAGAAAGCACCAAACTTTTTAATGTGTTTGGCAAAGTCTTCAGCTTGATCGGCTGTTACTACAATTTCAAACTGTTCAGCATTCTGTTTGGTCAGCCATAAACCAAACAGAATACGGCCTTTCAGGCTACAAATTGCAGTATAACGGGTTTCGGTTTGCGGCAGTTTTTCGACATCTACCGTGACTTGACCTTGTAAGAATTTTTGCGCATCTACACCGTTTAAAGTGAATGCAGAGAAAGTCAGATTACTCATATTCTAATCTCGAAACCGTATCTAATACTAAAGAATGAGGTTAATTTTGCGCTATTTTTCAAAAAAAATCATATTTCTGGCCAGAATTTTCTACTAGATGTAACCAAATTTTTCAAAAATGTATCTTTTTTAACTTAAGTTTATGAAATATATGAAATTTGGGAAATAGGCTTCGGGCAGCGTACAATGCCAAGCAGCATGAATGTTAAACAACAAAACTTTGAAAGAAGAAGTCAGAACAAGGCAGGTACGCTATGAATAACAACTACCGTAAACCGCTGCAAGGCACCCCGCTAGAATATTATGATGTGCGACAAGCCGTTGAAGATATTCAGCCAGGCGCATATGCCAAACTTCCTTATACCTCCAAAGTGCTGGCCGAGCAGTTGGTGCGTCGTTGTGATCCAGCCATTTTAGAGCAGTCCTTACGCCAGCTGATTGAACGCAAGCAGGAGCATGATTTTCCATGGTATCCAGCACGTGTAGTCTGTCATGATATTTTGGGGCAAACGGCACTGGTCGATCTTGCCGGTCTGCGTGATGCCATTGCCGATCAGGGCGGTGATCCATCCAAAGTCAATCCGGTGGTGCCAACCCAGCTGATTGTCGATCACTCACTGGCGGTGGAATACGGTGGATTTGATCCGGATGCATTTGAGAAAAACCGTGCAGTCGAAGACCGTCGTAATGAAGACCGTTTCCATTTTATTGAATGGACCAAAACAGCCTTTAAAAATGTCGATGTAATTCCGGCAGGCAACGGCATCATGCATCAAATTAACCTGGAAAAAATGTCACCGGTAATTCAAAACCGTGATGGCGTAGCATTCCCGGATACCTGCGTGGGTACAGACTCGCATACCCCGCATACCGATGCGCTAGGCGTGATTTCAGTCGGTGTGGGTGGCTTAGAAGCTGAAAACGTGATGCTTGGCCGTGCTTCTTGGATGCGTCTGCCGGACATTATTGGGGTGGAATTGGTTGGTCAGCGTCAGCCGGGCATTACTGCAACAGATATCGTCTTGGCGTTAACTGAATTCCTGCGTAAAGAACGTGTGGTCGGTGCCTATTTAGAGTTCTTTGGTGAAGGTGCGGACAGCATGTCAGTGGGTGATCGTGCCACCATCTCCAACATGACCCCTGAATATGGCGCAACCGCGGCGATGTTCTATATTGATCAGAACACCATTGATTATTTGACTCTGACCGGTCGTGAGCCAGAACAAGTCAAACTGGTTGAAACCTATGCCAAAGAAATTGGGCTTTGGGCAAGCGACATGACACAGGCGGAATATCCACGTGTGCTGCGTTTCGACTTATCAACGGTAACCCGTAATATTGCAGGGCCATCCAATCCACATGCACGTGTATCCACAAGTGACTTAAAAGAAAAAGGCATTGCCGGTATTGTTGAACAGCGTACCGATGGTTTGATGCCAGATGGTGCCATCATCATTGCCGCGATTACCTCATGTACCAATACCTCAAACCCACGTAATACCGTTGCGGCAGGTTTGCTTGCACGTAAAGCCAATGAACTTGGTTTAGTACGAAAACCATGGGTGAAGTCGTCATTTGCACCGGGGTCTAAAGCGGCTGCGCTGTATTTGGAAGAAGCCGGTGTACTGAAAGACTTAGAAAAACTCGGTTTTGGTATTGTGGCTTATGCATGTACCACCTGTAACGGGATGTCAGGTGCGCTTGATCCAAAGATTCAGCAGGAAATTATTGACCGTGACCTGTATGCGACTGCGGTGCTGTCGGGCAACCGTAACTTTGATGGTCGTATTCATCCTTATGCAAAACAGGCTTTCCTGGCATCTCCACCACTCGTGGTTGCCTATGCAATTGCCGGTACCATCCGTTTTGACATCGAAAAAGATGCGTTGGGCACCGACCAGAACGGTAATCCAATTTATCTGAAAGACATTTGGCCGTCGGATGAAGAAATTGATGCATTAGTGAAAACCTCGGTGAAGCCTGAGCAGTTCCAGAAAGTCTATATTCCAATGTTTGACTTGGGCGAAGTGGAGCAGGCGGCAAGTCCGCTATATGACTGGCGTCCGCAAAGTACTTATATTCGCCGTCCACCATATTGGGAAGGCGCGCTGGCTGCACCGCGTACATTAGCCAATATGCGTCCGCTGGCAATTTTGGGCGATAACATTACCACTGACCATTTATCACCATCGAATGCAATTATTCTGGATTCGGCGGCAGGTGAATATCTGGCGAAAATGGGCTTGCCTGAGGAAGATTTCAACTCCTATGCCACCCACCGCGGTGATCACTTGACGGCACAACGTGCAACGCTGGCCAACCCGAAATTGTTTAATGAAATGGTGGTACGTTCTGACGGTACCATTAAGCAAGGTTCTAAAGCGCGTGTCGAGCCTGAAGGCGAAGTAATGCGGATGTGGGAAGCGATTGAAACCTACATGAATCGTAAACAGCCGCTGATTATTGTTGCCGGTAAAGACTACGGCCAAGGCTCAAGCCGTGACTGGGCGGCTAAAGGTGTACGCCTTGCTGGTGTTGAAGCGATTGTGGCAGAAGGTTTTGAGCGTATTCACCGAACTAACCTGGTTGGGATGGGTGTGTTACCGCTTGAGTTTAAGCCGGGCACAGACCGTAAAACTCTAGGTTTGGATGGTACTGAGCTTTATAGCGTGATTGGTAATATTGCACCTCGTTCGACTTTAACACTTGTGATTGAGCGTTCCACGGCTGATGGTAAAAACCAGATTCTGGAAGTGCCAGTAACCTGCCGTTTAGATACCGAAGAAGAAGTGTCAGTTTATGAAGCGGGTGGGGTGTTACAGCGATTTGCGCAGGACTTCTTGGAAGGGAATGTGGCTTAATTATTAAATGAATCCTCCCCAACCCTCCTTTAAGAAAGGAGGGAGTTTCTCTTTTTTTCTTATGCCATGTATGGCTCAGGGTTAGGGGGAGATTAAAGTTATTGAAATTGTTTAAAAACGCTCTAATGTACATTGGGGCGTTTTTTATTGGTGCTTACAGAGAAGATTCGAAGGAGGTTTTAAAATTGAATTAAAAAGTGGACTTCTGTCATACGTCCAGTGGTCGATATTAAGGCTGATTCCCTATTCATTATTTAAAATATATTAAAGGTTGAATGCGATTTAGAATTTATTAGAAATATATAAAACTAAATTTAAAATAATTAAAAAAGTAAATAAATTCAATAAATTAATTGAATTTTTTAATTGAAAAGTGTAGTTTGTTTTCTTTTTGTAATTTGCAATAGCGTTTTTGTAAAAATGCAATTGATGAGGGGTTTATGGGAAAATTAACTGCTGTAATTTTAGCGAGTGTTATGTTGTTTATGACAGGCTGTGCCACGATGTTTAATGGTTCAACACAGACTGTAAATATTCGTAGTAATGATGAATTAGCCAGGCTATATGTAAATGAAGAGTATATGGGCCAGCGTAGTGCTGTTTATACTTTTAAGAAGAAAGAAAATTATGTAATTAAGGCAGAAAAACCAGGCTGCCAAACCACGAGCATCACACCTCAAAAGACATTTGACCCAACCACCTTATTAGGCATTCTGGTCGACTGGGGCATTATCTCAATTCTTGTTGTTGATGGTGCTGCGACAGGGGCATGGCAGAAATTCAGTCAAACCAATTTTGTTATCGATCCTAATTGCTAAATTGGTTTAAAAAATATCCCATTTTTGAATGGGATATTTTTTTATAGAAGACAGATTTGCAGACTTATAGGTATTACGGGAGATAAATAAGCGTTTATAGAATTAGAAATATATTTTAAAAATTAAATAAGAATAAAAAATCTTTTCCTGATTGCGGGATTTAATACCAAATTAATTAGCATCTACAACTCAAATTGGAAAAATTTCTTATTAAATTTCTATAAAGCCAGCTTAATTTTCTATCAAAATTATCCTTCGCCCAAACGCCATCATCACTCGTCGAAATGGACAATAGACAATCATCACAGATTGGTTATACTGAATAGACCATTTCTAAATCATACGGAGAACAAAGATGGTAACTGCAGGCGACAAGCCAGGAACAGGCTTCTATTTTTGTGTCCAATGCGGACATCGCGTTTACTTAGAAATTGGTACAGACCGTTTACCCCCGTGTACCAAATGCCAAGGCAATCAATTTAACAATAAGAATGCCTAAGCAACAGCACTCAAACAGTTACCCTCTGTTTGAATGAAAGCCCTATCACACGATAGGGCTTTTTAATGGGATCAATCAAAAATGCTGAATTTTCGCGGTGTTAGAACAGTTGAAGCCCTACAAAAAGAAAACGCAAAATCGAGATACAAATTGGTTGGATTTAAGGCTCTATCTTATTGAAAAGGAATAATAAAAATTAAGGTGTTTATTGTTTGGTTTTGTTTGAAAAATAGCCATTAATCCTCATATTGAATAAGACATATAGCATATTTCAGGTGCAGTCTTTGCAACATTATCTTGATCTTAACCATGACTCTGGTGTGGCCAATTATGAAATTGGTCAAGAGTTTATTCGGGTTCAGTTCCGTAAAAATAGCAGGGTCTATACTTATAGCTATGCCAGCGCCGGTGTGCAGCATGTCGAGAATATGAAACAGCTGGCCCAATATGGCGATGGGCTGAATGCCTATATCAACCGTTATACCCGCTGGCTGTATTTAAAATAACTGGCCTGTTTTTTGCTTCATGATGCTTCCTAGGAGCGCCACATCCACTTTCGGGTGGATGCTGGTTTTAAAGAAAAATCATCAGGAGCAAAGCCATGTCAAACTCTCAAGCTGCCGATTCTTATACTCAACTGCCGGTCAAGGCGCATCTGCTGGCGGGCTGGCCATTGCTGCTGGTGCTGTTTGGTGGTGCCATTGGGGTGGTTTATGCCGTGCTGGCTTACATGCTGAATATCAAAATTTATCAATCGACCTTATCTAAACTGAATAAAGTCTTGGCCAATTTGCTCTGTGGCATGTCAGCCTTAAGTGGCTGGTGGTTTAGCGCCCAGCTCATTCAAGGACAGTTATTTTAAACAGCTCGATACCTCACGATTAAAGATCTGCAATGTCCTGAACCGGGCAGAATAATCTATGCCTGAATATTCCAGAAAAATACGGAATCATGAAAAAGAATCATGATTATGGCAGCTTGAAAATAAAAAATTCTATCTAAACCGTTTGATGTGAGAAAAATTATCAAAAAGATGAAAAAACGCCGTAGCTTAGGAAAACAATCCCGCCGGCTTTTGACTATTCTATTGCTCAAGGGTGAAAGGGGATCGAAAAGAGTAGATTGCTACCAGTAACGTATCACGTGCGTGTAGTACTTACCCACAAGGTCTCGATTCGGCTTAGGACGCTATAGATCAGAAGTTTATAGGCAAAAAGTTAGAACTTACCAAGTTTTAATAGTTGAAGTATTTCCCGCTCCCTTAAAAATAAAAAATTCAACATCTCCATTCTTATAAACCTGTTTATTTTTTCTCTCACTGCATTCATTCAAATCACCTTCATTTTCCTTTCAGTTATCGCAACTTTATTTGCCAGAATCCTACAGGGTACTGAAAGCAGCTATGCTATAAAAATAAAAACTACCGAGCAGAACAATGAAAATTTATGTCACCAGTCTTATGCTCGATGATCAGGAAAAAGCCTTGCAGTTTTATACCCAGATACTCGGTTTTCAGCTAAAATAGGATGTGCCGGTGTGAGTATCGCTGGCTGACGCTGGTTTCTCCCGAGCAGCCAGATGGTGTAGAACTGTCGCTAGAACCAGATGTGCATCCCGCAGCGAAAGCCTTTAAAGCCGCCATCAAGGCAGATGGTATTGCTTATACCTCATTTCAGGTCAACGATCTTGAGGCAGAATATCAGCGTTTACTCGCGCTAGGTGTGGTTTTTACTCAAGCACCGATGCTGGCTGGCAATGTGAAAATTGCCGTGCTGGAAGATGGCTGCGGTAATTTAATTCAACTGATGCAGCCGCTGCCTGAGTCATCATAATCACTTGGATAAATTCTCTTAAAATCGCCATTTTCTGCAAAATAAAATGAAGAATTTAACCTAGTGTATAAAAATTTCTTGTGATTAAGCTTTATTAGGGAAAATTTCCTGAAAATATTTTAAATTGACTGATCTTCGGAAAACAATTTCGGCAGGCTTTGACTACTATATCTCTCAAGGGTGTGACGGGATCGAAAAGAGTAGCATGCTGTCAGCGGCGCAAAACGCGAGTGCAGTACTCACCCAAAAGGTCTCGATTCGGCTTAGGACGCTATAGATCAGAAGTTTATAGGCTATAAGATCATGACGTACAACGTGATGATAGTTGAAGTAAACAGCAAGTTTTCCCTGACACCCTAAAAATTCCGTGCATGACCAGAACAACAAACTATAAAAATCAAACTCGAAAAACCAGAGAATAAAAACTATTTCTCTCCAGTAGCTTCCAGATTAAATATCTATCTTCTCAATAGATTGACAGCAGATTGGCCGCTTGATATTTTGCCCGCTTTCGACTCCCAGGCCGTACCGTCATGCCTTTAAACGACAACTTTGTATATTGCCCGCCGCAAGAGCCTCTGGTCCTGGTCTATGAAGATGATGATCTGGTGGTGATTGAAAAGCCAGCAGGTTTGCTGTCGGTGCCGGGGCGGTTGCCGGAGCATCAGGACAGTGCCTATTTACGCGTATTGGCGCGCTATCCACAGGCCAAAATTACCCATCGTTTAGATATGGCCACCTCGGGTATTCTGATGTTTGCCAAACATCGCGATGCAGAAGTAGCAGTGAGTAAAATGTTTCAGGCGCGCACCGTGACCAAGCACTATATTGCCCTGGTACAGGGCAAACTCGACGGTGAGGGCAAAGTCGAAGTGCCCTTAATTACTGACTGGGAAAACCGGCCGCGTCAGATGGTGCATTTTGAACTGGGTAAGCCGGCACAGACTTTATATCAGGGACTGGACTATAATGCCGAGATGGACATCAGCCGGGTATTGCTGACTCCAATTACCGGGCGTTCACACCAGCTGCGCGTGCATATGCAGTATATCGGACATCCAATTACCGGCGATAAGCTGTATCATCCGGAACCTGCGCGCAGTGCCCTAAAACGCATGGCCTTACATGCCAGTTATCTGGCTTTTACCCAGCCTTTAAGCGGTACCGCGGTTGAAATTCGTGGACAGGTACCGTTTTAAGCAGTTGATCTGATTTTGAGTGCGCCCCCCAAAACAGGGGATTGCCGATCCGGATAGAGATCAGGATGATAGAACAGAAAAAAATTAAGTGCTCTATCTCGGAACTGCAACAAAATTAGGGTAAGCTGACCAGTAGAACAACAACACAGAACAAGGACAAAATGATGTCACGCGATTATGAACAATTTCCAGATGACGACAACGGCAACGTACTTTGGCAAATGCATGAAGATGGTGATGATCTGGACGAGGCACATGAAATTGAATATTCGATTGCCTTTACCGACCAGGAACAGGCTGAACGTTGTGCCTTATTTCTGTTAAATGAAGAACAAAAAATCTCTTTATTTCAGGATGATGATTCTGGTGTGACCGAATGGATTATTACCATTTATGTTTATATGGAACCGGCCTATGCCGATATTGTCGACTTGGAAGAATGGTTCACCAAAATCGCCAACCAGTTCCAGGGTGAATATGATGGCTGGGGCTGCATGGCCTATGTCTATGATGATGAAGACGAAGAAGAAAACTATCCGGTTTAACCCCATTTTCTAGTACAAAAAAGCATGCCGGAGCGCATGCTTTTTTGCTTTACGCTCGCTTCAACCAAAGTCATACACAGGCCCAGGGCAGAAGGCGTAGACTGAAAATTATTCGCTGTAAACAGGTGACGTCATGCAACACAGCGTACAGTTACACCGTATATTTCAGGCGCCGTTATCACGGGTGTATCGGGCCTTTGTCGATCCGTATGCTTTAGTCAAATGGATGGCGCCACATGGCTTTACCGTGCAGATTGAACAGTTTGAACCCGTGGTCAACGGTCAATATAAAATTGCCTTTTGTAATTTGAGCACGGGCAAAAGCCACGGTTTTCACGGGCAGTATCTGGAAGTGATTCCCGAGCAGCGACTGCGTTATCAGGATGAGTTTGATAGCCCAGATTTACCCGGACTGATTCAGGTCACAATTGAGTTTAAGGCGGTATCGGTCGGAACCGAAGTCTGGATTCAGCAGGACAATCTGCCCGATGCCATTCCCGTCGATGGCTGTTATTTGGGCTGGCAGGAATGTCTGGATTTACTCAGCCTGCTGGTGACCCCTGACATTCCGGATGAGTAAAACCATGCCCATTGCTACCAAACGTATTTATCAGGCTGTAAGCAAGCAGGACGGTACCCGGATTCTGCTGGACCGGATCTGGCCGCGCGGTATCAAAAAAGCCGATGCCCAGATTGACCTGTGGCCGAAGGATTTAACCCCCTCGACCGAACTGCGTAAATGGTTCCATGAAGATACTGAGCGGCACTGGCCGGAGTTTCAGCAGCGTTATCGGCAAGAGTTGCAGCAGCATTTGGACGCGGTGGAGGAAATCCGGCAACTGGCGCAGAAGGGACCAATTACCCTGTTAACCGCAGCAGAAAACGAACAGCATAATCATCTGCAGGTGTTTAAACAGCTGCTGGAACACCCGGGCAAATAACACAAATATTGTTATTAATCCCTAAACCGGTTAGGGATTTTAACGTGATGAAAAATATAAATGTTATAGTAGACCTTTATATTTTTTATTTTGCTCGTTTCGAGGTTTTTATGTCTTTACCGAATTGCCCAAAATGCCAGTCCGAATATACCTATCAAGATGGTGACTTGCTGATTTGTCCTGAATGCGCACATGAATGGAAAGAAGGGGAGCAGGCAGAAGCCGAGGCCGGCGCCATCATTAAAGATGCCAATGGTAATGTACTGGCCGATGGCGATACCGTGACGGTGATTAAAGACCTGAAAATTAAAGGTTCATCTTCTGTGGTGAAAGTGGGTACCAAAGTGAAAAATATCCGCCTATTGCCAGAAGCATCAGATGGTCATGATATTGACTGTAAAGTAGATGGTATTGGCGCAATTAAACTGAAATCGGAATATGTGAAAAAAGCATAATCGCACTGTTTCTCTTGGGTTTTATCTTGCTTTGAAGCAGGGTAAAACCCTGAATTTTTAAGATCACATCTGTACCATATCGGGAGAAGGCTGATGCCACATATCCATCTTGAATATTCAGATCAGCTGCAGGCGCTTGAAATGAAGCCTTTGCTCAGTCGTATCAACCGGACGCTGGTCGAGAATGGCCTGTTTGCTAATGCCTCTGATATTAAAAGTCGCGCCATCTGCAAGCAGGACTATGTGATTGGACTGGATGAAAGCGCACAGGCCTATGTGCATGCCAAAATCTCGATTTTAAAAGGCCGTAGTACCGCCCTAAAGCAGGAAATTTCCCGGATCGTGCTGGAAGTGTTGCAGGATTATCTGCCGCCACAGAATGAATTGACGCTGCAACTGTGTGTCGAAATTCTGGAAATGGACCCGGATATTTACAGCAAAGCCATCATTCATCCTTAATATTTTTCCCTTGCAATGGCACAGCTGCGTATGTGCCATTTTGCTGCTTTCAAAATTTCCCATCTTCATCTTCTGTGCTGTTTCTTGCTGAAATTAGGCGTTTTTTTTACAGGAATCTATTTGAAATAAATAACCGAAGCTCGTACATAATAAATAAAGAGCAACAGGATGTGCCCAGCCATGCGAAAACAAAACAATAAACCGGGTCTGCTCCAGCCCGAAGCGCAGCCGCCGCGTCCCCATCACTGGAAGCCGGAAAAATCTGCTGTCAGTTGGGTCAAGCGGGATATTGAAACCCAGAATATTGTCCGGGTGATGGCCGGTTTTGTGATTAGTGCGGTGATTATTGCGGCGCTGTATTTTGGTCAGGATGTGCTGATTCCGCTGGCACTGGCTATTTTGCTGGCGTTTTTACTGGAACCGCTGGTGTCGCGGCTAAAAAAATGGGGGCTGCCACAGCTGCCGTCGATTGCCATTGTTATGATTTTCACCATTAGTGTGCTGGCTGGACTGGGCAGTTATCTGGGTTTTCAGCTCAAGGATTTAAGTCAGGAATTACCGCAATATCAGGACACCATTCAGCAAAAACTGAATACGGTGAAATCACTGACCTCTGGCCCTAGCGCCTGGGATGGGGCCAAAACCACTTTCGATACGGTGGAAAGCTCGTTTGAAGGCATCAATCAGGTCGAGCAGGAAAAGGGTGTGCAGAATGTCAAGGTGGTCGGACTGGAGCAAAGTCCTTCCGATGCCGCCATGGAGTGGGGCAGCAAGATTTTAAGCCCGATTGCCACCATTGGTATCGTATTTTTATTTGTGGTGCTGATTTTAATTAGCCGTAAAGATCTGCATGACCGCTTGTTGCGTCTGCTTGGCGGTAATTTGAATATTGGTACCGATGTACTGGATGAAGCCGGCCAGCGCATTGGTACCTATCTGCGTATGCAATTGCTGGTCAATGTCACCTATGGTATTCCGATGGCAGCCGGACTATGGTTTATTGGCGTGCCTGCGGCGATCATGTGGGGCATGCTGGCGGTGGTGCTGCGCTTTGTGCCTTATGTCGGCCCGATCATTTCTGCGGTATTCCCGTTAACGCTGGCCTTTGCGGTGGATCCGGGCTGGAATATGTTCCTCTGGACTTTGGGCCTGGTTCTGCTGCTGGAGCTGATCAGTAATAACATCTTTGAGCCGTGGCTATATGGTGAAAGCACTGGCCTGACCACCTTGTCGATTATTCTGGCTGCCACCTTCTGGACCTTAATCTGGGGGCCGATTGGGCTGATTTTATCAACACCGTTAACGGCCTGTTTGCTGGTGCTGTCGCACTATATTCCGGCGTTGGGCTTTGTCAAAGTGTTAATTGGCAGTGCCCCGGTGCTGTCACCGCCCGAACGTTTTTATCAGCGTTTGGTGGCCGATGAAGTACATGATGCGCTGGATGTGGCTAATGCATATATCCAGCAGGAGCTGCCGAAAAAAACGAATAAAGAAGCGCTGGTCCGGAAAATCAATAATTTCTATGATGAAGTGGCGATTCCTGCGATTTGCCTGTTTTCGCAGGTCCATAATACCGAGGCCAGCGCCGAACACCGTTTGCGCATGCATCAGGGTTTAAAACGGTTTAATCATGAATTTCAGCAGCAATATCCGCTACAGACCGAACTGAACAACCCCAAAGTCATGTGTCTGGGGGCACGTTGGGAGGTGGATGTGCTGGCCTCTGCCATGCTGGCCCATGGTCTGAACCTGAAAAAGATTGCCGCCTGTAGCCATGCCGATGCCTTGATTCAATCGCGCTCGGATGTGTTGAGTGCCGTGCCGGAATCGACCGACATCATCTGTATCACTATTTTTCATCAGCAACCGATGGCGCAAATCCGCCTGTTGAACCACCGGATACGCACACTAAAACCGCAGATCAAACTGGTGTTTGCCTTGCTGGGCAATCAGTCGACGCATTTGCGTGATGAGATTGAGCGCCTGTTTCAGCCGGAAGCGGTGGTAAATAGTGTGAATGAACTGATGCTGAGTATGGATATGCTGCTGATGGCACAAGGGGAAAATCCGGCGGCGGCACTGCTGCATGACAATGAGCCTGAACGCTTGCAGGCCTTGCATGAACTGGATTTATTGCAGCCGGAACTACTGCCAATTTACAGCCAGTATATTGAAGAAGCACGGCAGGCCTTTGATGTGAAATATGCCCAGATTTCGCTGGTCGATGCCGGGCAGGTGCATACTCCGGCCAGTCCGCTGGCAGAAGCGGTGGAGTCGCCGATCCACGCAGCGCAGCGCCGTGAAGAATCGATTTGTACCCATCTGGTTTATCAGAATGAAGCGCTGGTTATTGAAGATATTCAGCGTGATCCACGCTTCCGGCAGTATCCTCATCTGGCCAGACAGAAAATCCGTTTTTATGCCGGGGTGCCAATTCAAAGCAAACAGGGGCTGGCCATAGGCAGCTTATGTATTCTGGACAAGCAGGTGCGGCAGATGTCTGAAGAAGATCTGGATTTGCTGAAAGCACTGGCGCTGGATTTACAGGAGACCTTAAGCAGTGAGCGATTACGCAAACAGAAGCTGGAGGAAATCCAGCGTTTGGGGCAGGCCGATTTAAGTCAGGCCGTGGTGACAGATTCCTAATGATTGCATCCTTGTCCACATACGGCTGTTTGTATGGCCGCCAGATCATTATTTAAAAAATGGAGAACAGCGCATTGGCTTTTCATGATTTTTATCGCTTAAGTTCGCATGCGGTAATTTGTAATGCCCAGCAGCAGGTGCTGTTACTTAAAGCTACCTATGCCGATCAGGTCTGGGGCTTACCGGGCGGCGCGCTGGATATGGGGGAAACCATCCATGAGGCCTTAATCCGGGAATGTCAGGAAGAAATTGGCTGTCAGGTGCAGGTGGCATATTTATCGGGTGTGTATTTTCATGCAGCGGTGCAATCCCATGCTTTTATTTTTCGCTGTCATGTACCGGAAGATGCACAGATTCAGTTAAGTGATGAACATGATGAATATCGCTGGTTTGATCTGGCGCAACTGGCGCCGGTACAGCGGACTCGGGTGGAGGATTGTCTGAATTTTCAGGGCAATGTCATCAGCCGGAGTTTTTAAGCTGCGGCTTGCAAGATGATTGCACAAAAGTGATCAAACGGCTGTGTAACAAGTACTGTGAAACAGCCGCGACAATGTTCAGTTTAGAGTGTCGTGTGTTGCGAGACTTGCAGGGTGGCAATAATTTCATCCAGCTTTTTGATGCGTTTAACCTCATCCCACAGCGCTTTGGCTTCCGGGTAATGCTTCGACATCATGCCCAGCCATTGTTTATAACGCCCCAGCATACCAATTTCGGTTTTGGCCGGACCGTGAATAAAGCGGATTTGCAAATCAAGCAGATCTTGCCAGCTCAGTAAGGGTGCATCAGAGTTCTGGCGGATACATTGGGTGAGGTCAGGGGTGGTGACGGCACCACGACCAATCATTAAATCTTCACAGCCCGATTCTAACTGGCATTGTTTGGCATCGGCATTGGTCCAGATTTCCCCATTGGCAATCACATTAATCTTCAAGGCTTCACGAATCGGGGCCAGCTGATCCCAAAAGGCTGGTGGGGTATAACCATCGGCTTTGGTGCGCGCATGGACCGTGACCCAGGAGGCGCCTGCATCTTCAATGGCATGGGCATTGTCGAGCATGAAGTTACGATCCATATAGCCTAAGCGCATTTTGGCAGAAACCGGAATATGTGCCGGCACGGCATCGCGCACGGCTTTGACCAGTTCATGTACCACTTCCGGTTCATCTAGCAGAACCGAACCGCCACGATGACGGTTTACGGTTTTGGCCGGACAGCCAAAGTTCAGATCAATCGCTGGTGCGCCCATGGCTGCAACTTTGACTGCATTGGCAGCCAGCATGTCCGGGTTGTTGCCTAGAAACTGCACATGCACTGGGGTGCCAGCCGCAGTTTTACCGCCGTTCAATAATTCCGGGCAATAGCTGTGATAGATATGATCGGGCAGGATTGAGTCGGTGACCCGAATAAACTCAGTCACACACCAGTCGAAGCTGCCGACAGACGTGAGGACATCACGCATGATCGGATCGGTTAAGCCTTCCATGGGTGCAAGCACAAGTTTCAACGCGTTCACCTGTTAATTTGAAAAACGGTGTTATACGTTTTTTTTACCGAGATGTCTAGGAAAAGGTCTTGGAAGTATTGTGGAGTGAGCTAAGGCTTAGCCTTTATTGTTATTCCAAAGTAGAAATGTCCTACCTAATAACCAAATAGAAATGTCCTATATGGACATTTCCAAGTCAAGCACAGGATTTAGATTTCGTTCTTGAATTGCTGTTTTCTGTGCACGTCTGCTTGGCATCTTTTGAGAACGATTGCGTTTGTTTTGCTGTTCCAGTTCTTCATGCTGTTGTTGGATATGATTAAGAACAGCACCCAACCGTTTATTCTCAACAATCTCTCGCTGATTCAGCTGACTTAATTTATCGAAGAGGCTGTAATTGATCTTTCGGCTATTATGCATGATGGCTATAGTACCATCCGGGTATTCCAGGAACTCAAGATACTTACCGATCAACCTTTGGTTTTCTTCCGTGTTTTCCAGGAGATATACGCATTTATCATAAGCAATCGTCAGGCTATTCGTGACTCTGCGGGGTTCACGCCAAGTAAAAATATCATCTAACTCTTCGGCTGTTTCAGTGATAGGCCGATGTAGATTCTTAGGATTAAAAGCCATCTTGGCGAACTTCTGATTGAACTGCTCAATGAAGCAGGGTAGCCAGACATTAGCTTGCTCAATCGAACAGATGCCTTTCAGGCGCATCTCCTTGATCAGACGGTCCTGAAGCGTTCTGTTGGCCCGTTCCACACGGCCTTTGGCCTGCGGTGAATTAGCGAAGATGATATCGATATTCAGGGTGCTGAGTACACGTCCAAACTGGGTAATCTTGGTGTCTTTCTTGCTGCTTTGATTCACTCTAAAGACTGAATGTTTGTCGCTGTAAAACGCTAAAGGCTTACCGTGCTGTTCGACATATAAGCGTGTTGAAATCATATAGTCAAAGGTTGATTCTGACTCACAGAAGCGTAAATGCTGCAATTTTCCTGTAGCATCATCGATAAACACCAGTAGACAGCATTTAGCAGCGCGTCCTTCAAACCAGTCATGGTGTGAGCCATCAATTTGGATCAGTTCACCAAAGCAATCCCGGTTGTAACGAGGCTGATACGGTCGTTTCAGGCGCTTGGATCGAGGCATCCATAAGTCAGCTGCAATCATCCAAGAACGCAGGGTTTCTACTGAAAGATCGAATCCATGTACGGTGGTGAGCTTTTCATGCGCTAAAGTGGGTCCGCAACCATGGAGTTGGTCAGAAACAATATTGAGGCACTTGAGTTTGAGTTCTTCAGGAAGTTTAGAATTGCTGATTTGGCCACGACCGGCATGGGCTAATGCAGCTGGACCTTGGGCTTTGTATTTCTGCAGTAAGCGTCTGATCTGACGTTCTGAAATATGAAGTAGCTGAGCAGCCTGGGATTGAGTTATGCGTTGATCGCAGATTTCCTGCAAGACCGACAATCGTTTAAGTTCTTTATCCGACATAGACACCAACATATCAAACCGTCCGCTAAGGAAATTGCAAAAGTGCATATTCTAAAAGCGGACATTTTTACTTTGGAGAAACCGGACATTTCTATTTTGGAGTTACATTTATATCTCGCATAATCGCCATTATGTTAAATGGGGGGATTGAGACCTGTGTAGCAACTTTAAGCCAGTTGCTATGCATCCAAATACAGATTGCACCTCATATTCAATTTATAAGAATTTTAGGTTTTAGACAGCACTCTTTAATCAAGTGTTTGTACACCACCACCATTTACAAATAAGGTTTGTCCAGAAACCCATGATGAAATAGGTGAGGCAAAGAATAACACAGCTCTCGCGATATCTTCGGGTTCACCTAATCGTTGTAATGGTGTGTGAGAAAGCATTGTTTTTTCAATCTCAGGCTTCAGTACTTTTTCTAGTGCTGCGGTACGAATCGCTCCAGGACCTACAGCATTAATACGTATATTTGGACCAAAATCATGTGCCAAATTAGCGACCATATGGTTTAAAGCAGCTTTTGATGATGCATATCCACTCATAGCAGGGCTTTTGTTAATTGAACTCATAGAGCTGATATTTATGATTGAGCCGTCACCCGCTTTATTCATATGCGGTGCGACGAGTTGACACAATCGCCAAGCAGCAAACACATTAAGCTGAAAATCACGTTCTATAGTATCTACGGTAATTTGATCAGGAGATTCACGGCCACCGCCACCACCACCAGCATTGTTCACTAAGATGTGAATGTGACCAAAGGTTTCGATTGTTTTATTCACTGCATTGACCAATTGATCATCTTGCAGAATATTGCATGCAACATATTCTATGTTGCGTCCAGTCAACTTCTTGATTTCTTCAGCTGTATGTTTAGCTGCGTCTAAATTTAAATCGGCAATCATAACGTCCGAGCCTGCTTGAGCAAGAATGAGAGCGCTGGCTTTCCCAATACCTGCTGCACCGCCTGTTACAAGTGCTACTTTATTCGTCAGGGATAATAAACTTTGCGGCATCATTTTGATTTATTTCCATTTATATATTAAAACTCGAAATATTTTAATCTTCTACTGTATAGCTTTATTTTGAGTTCAAAATCCTAAGCCTACCGTATCATTTTGAATTGCAGGTATTGATAGTTTTCCCTTGTTCAACTGAATTGATAAAGCTTCCAATCAGGAATTCACTTTGTCTTAAAGAGTCACGATGATCTCCATTCTTGACTGGGTGAAAGGCAATAGGTTTTTGATTCTTACATACTTGCTGATAGTAAGCATAAGTACCACGGTAATCTACAAGCTGGTCTTTATCACCTTGTACAATTAGCAGAGGCACACTAGGTGTCATATTCTCAATAGACTGTTTTTTTAAATAATTTGTCAAATGTGTCAAATCTACATTCGGTTTAAAGACTGTTTTAGGTGCTGCCTTGAGATCAGATTGTAATTCTGACAAACAGCGATTACGTGCAGAATTAAGAATTACCCCCATGTCCGGACTAACTAAATTTGCTGGAGCAAGGCCAGGATCTGCTGCTTCTGCTCCCAGAAGCACGATTGGAAAAAATGCGGCAACATCGGTAGTGATTTGCGGATTACTGGCAACATATTCAGCAATTCCCTCATATTGATACCCACCTGGTGCGAGTGCTATTGCTCCACGCAGATTAAATTCAGGTGCGTCTTTCTGACCGTCCGCTGCAACCTTCAGAGATGCTGCACCGCCTTGGCTATGCCCCATTACATACCAGTTTTTACTAAACTTATAGGGTTGTAAATGATGGGTGGCCCGGACAGCATCCACGACAGTGTGCAGCTGACTTTGTGCATTCATATATGGATGTCCACCTGGAGTACCTAACCCCTGATAATCAGGTGCGACAACTGCATATCCACGGGCTAGCCAGGCATTTAGTGCTTTCGCAGCAATTTGTTGATAGACATGGACTGGGCCACCGGCATAATCTCCGGAAGGGGCACAAGTATCTGCTACACCAGTTGTGCCATGAGCCCAAACAAGGACAGGCCAACCTCCTTGAGGAACTTTAGCTTTAGGCAGTAAAAGATATCCTGAAGTGACAATTGGTTCAGACTGTACTCCGCGACTACGATAAGTGATTAAGAACCGCTGTGAAGCATTCGTAAATAGACCGGTATTCTCTTCTTGTATAGATAAAATTGTTCCTGGCGTTTTGCTAGAGATATTAGATGTTTGGACTTTATTGTTATTTGGAAAGACAGGAGAGGCTATTGCATATGTTGAATTTAAGCAAAGGTAGCTTAGGACCAATTTTAGAATGGGATGTTTAATTTTCATCACTGACACCATCTTTCTTTTTTATAATCTCATTTTTAATGTATCAGCTTTATCTAGTTTTTTAAACAAAGTCTTAAAAATTCGGTATGAGCCTAAGTTTTTAGAGTAATGGCTGAAGGCTTCTACAAAGATTATAAAATTTTTCTAAAATTAACATAATACACGTTATACGAAATACTATTGTAAGCCCAAAGTAGAAATGTCCGGTTTCTCCAAAGTAAAAATGTCCGCTTTTAGAATATGCACTTTTGCAATTTTCTTAGCGGACGGTTTGATATGTTGGTGTCTATGTCGGATAAAGAACTTAA
>NZ_VPBT01000019.1:0-61025 GCF_013418555.1 Acinetobacter sp. YH12134
GGTTTAATTAGCTCATGAAATACGGTATTCTGATGTGACAAAACCTGAATCCTGGTCGTTAAAGTGTTTGTTTGCACTCATATTTTAACTGTTAGGACTCAGGTTTTTTTATTTAAAGCAAACTATGAGACAGCAGTGGGCTCAGGCCTCTTTTTTATGAAATGGAGGAAAGCTTAATAATAAGTCTTGGAATTCGAAGCATGTAAAAAGGCGGGAATCAAACCGGTTAAGGCCGCACGAATATCCGGGCGTTCATTAATCAGTTGATGTGACCCTTCTTCCAGCATCAGCAAGGTTTGCAGGCGGAATTTACGCCGGATAAACTCGATGTTATAGCGCCAGTCCACAGTCTGATCCTGCGCGCCCTGGGCCAGCCACACCGGAATCCGGCACGCTGGTCGCTGCTCCATTTCCAGCATCCATTTGGACATGGCCAGAATCCAGTCCATGCCCATCATGCGTGGTTGTAACGGATCTTTTAAGCGCACAAAACGTAAAAATTCCGGGTTATGGTTATTGCGTCTAAAATGGCGTGGCACTTCGCGTTTAATCCGGCGGATAATCCCAAGGCCCACTGAATTATGCCACCAGGCACTTTTGGCCGGACGGATGAGAGGTGACAGTAACAGCACCCGCTCAACAAACGGATTCTCCCGGCGCTCGGCAAATTCCAGTAAATGATGCATCCAGATCGCACCACCGGTACTTTGCCCTACCCCTAGCCAAGGCTTAGGCAATTGATCGGCATTGCGCACATATTGGTAAATGGCGTGTAGCACCTGCTGGTAATGATCAAAATTCTGGATACTGGCGGGCGAGCCATTACTTAAACCATGGCCGGGCAAATCATAAGTCAAGACACTAAAGCCCTGCTCCAGAATTTCTTTGACAATCGGCTGATAAATGCCGCTGTGCTCCAGATAGCCATGCAGTAAAAACACCGTACCTTTGCTTTTTTCCAGCTTGCCCGCTTCAAGTTTAGGCTGAAACACCTGCACATGCAGTTTAAACAGCGGCATTTGCACATAACCCTGCCAATGCTCGCACTCTAAGCTGTCAAAACCGTAAAGCTGGCGATAGGCCTGAATATCCACCGTGGGCGCATAAGGCCGGTTCAGGTTTAAAGGCTCCAGCACCTGCGGCGTGGTATCGCGGCTAGGAACCGGTAAATCCAGCTGTTTCAGCACACTCGGATTTAAAAACGGGATATTCGGCATTATGGCACCTCCCGGCAGTCGCTCGAACCAAACAGCATATCGCGGATGGTGGCCAGCATTTCATAATTGGCACGGCGGCTATGATCATAGTTCTGCTCACTAGGCTGCCATTGGGTCAACTCGGTTGGAATTGGCGCGACCACCGGCACGGTTTCAATGCCGTTTAAGGCAAACAAACGGCGTGTGCGCGGCATGTGATATTGATCGGTGATTAAAATCACCGTTGGTGCGCCGCCTTTTTTCTGTAGCAGCAAGGAACTAAAACGCGAGTTTTCACAGGTGTTCATACTGCGATCTTCCAGCAAGTTGGCTTCAACCCCGCGTTCTGCCAGCCATTTCTGCATATAAGGTGCTTCAACACCGCTCAGCACAATGGGTAATTTATACTGTTTTTCAATTTCTAAGGTTTTTTCTAAACGTAGTCGTGTGTAGTTATTCACAATAATATCTTTTTGATTTTCATGTAAGGTCAGACCGCCGCCCAGAACCACAATTGCATACGGCTGGGAAGTTATTTGCGGCTTTTGGATATTTTGTTGTTGAATCAGTGCGATATCCTGAAAAATTTCTTCATCAACCGGTACGGTTTCAACCGCTGCCACTTCATGGGTTCTTAAAAATTTCAGATACTGTTCCATTAGGGCCTGATTTTCAGAGCTGTCTAACTCCAATAAATCCTGTAACTGCTGTGAAGGCTGTGCAAGTTGCGCCTCAGATGCGGAAACATCGGCCAGCAATGGAATTTGCGGTGTGCTGTCCTGCTCTTGTTCCTGCTGACTGCGCTGCTCATCCTGAATTAAAGCCTGCAAGGCTTTATAGCGTGCCTGAATGATGGTGAGATTCTGTGAATTTTTGGCCTGAATCTCTTCTTCTATCACTTTTAAATAAGCTTGCCGGGCAATCCACAAATTCGAGCCAGGTTCCAGATTTTCCTGATCGGTCAGTGCCCCCATCTGCTGGCTTTGTGCAGCCACTTCATTGACCTCCACCGGCACAATGGTATTCAGCACTTTTATCACAAACTTGGAATAAAACGGCGAATAGATAAAAACCACCAGACAGCCCATCAGCACAAATAGCACAGCCGCCATTTGTACGATACGCACCATCCAGTGAGTTCTATTCATAAATGCCTAACCTGATTAAAAGGTATTGTGGGGAATAATCAGCCCGGCGTCATTAAACAGCACCGGTTCTGGTTCTAAGTGTATCCCAAATTTTTGGTACACGTCCTGCTGTACTGCCTGATATGTTGCCTGAACATCGGCCAGGGTCGCATTGGCATAATTGACAAGCACCAGCGCCTGCTTGTGAAACATACCAACCATGCCCAGCTGTTTCCCTTTCCAGCCGGCCTGATCAATAAGCCAGCCAGCCGCAATTTTGACCTGGCCTTCGGGCTGCGGATAATGCGGCATGTTCGGGAATTGAGTCGCCAGCTGTTCATAGACCGCGGCAGTCACCACCGGATTTTTAAAGAAGCTGCCGACATTTGGAAATTGCTGCGGATCTGGCAGTTTACTTTGACGGATCTGGATCACTTGGCGTTGCAGGTTTTCAGCGGTTTGCTCATCACCCACAGCGGTTTTTAAATCGCCATAATTCAGTTTCAAGTCCGGCTGTTTCCGCAGCTTGAACGTGACATGGGTGATGATATAGCGGTTTGGATTTTCTTTGAAAATACTGTGACGGTAGGCAAAATGGCAGTCACTGGCCAGAATCGAATTAAACTGACCGTTATAGCGGTCATAAACCTGTACCGATTCAATAAATTCACCGACCTCAACCCCATAGGCACCAATATTCTGCACCGGCGATGCACCGATCAGACCGGGAATTAAGGCCAGATTTTGCAGGCCAAATAACTGCTGCGTGGTGGTCCAGAGCACAAAATCATGCCAGACCTGACCCGCACCGACGCGAATGGTGCTGAAATTGTCATCTTCATTCAGGAATTCAATGCCCTGAATATCCATATGTAACACCAGCGCCTGAATCTGCTCTGGCAGCAGCATATTACTGCCGCCCGATAAAATCAGCACATTCAGCTGCTGCAACTTGGCATAATTTAAGGCCGCAATTAAATCATCGGTAGAATGCACCTTAATATAATGAGACGCATTTGCAGCCAGATTTAAGGTATTAAAAGGCTTAAGCTGGACCTGATGTTGAATGTTCATATTCTTAAACCTGATTTAAGCCAATTCTGTTTTTAAAATATTGATCCAGGCCTGTGCGCTGGACTCACACTGATCCAGCACGCGTTCAAAGCCATCGGCTTCGCCATAATAAGGATCAGGCACTTCATGACGTGGATATTGTGGATCATGTTCGCTCATTAGCGCCACTTTTGCACGTAGCAGTTCTGCACCATATTCTTCGGCCGCATGACGCTTTAAATGCTGAATATTTTGCAGGTTTTCCTGATCCATCGCCAGAATCAGATCAAAATCTAGAAAATCGCGCGTGGTTAACTGACGGGCACGCAAGGCAGATAAATCATAGCCACGCTGCAAAGCATGTTGCTGGCTGCGCGCATCGGGTGCTTTGCCCGGATGATAATTACTGGTGCCGGCAGAATCGACCCAGATATTCAGTTGCTGTGCATCACAATAATGTCTGAACACCACTTCCGCGGTAGGTGAACGGCAGATATTGCCCAAACAGACACATAACACCTTGTATGGCGTTCTGGATGACATAACAACCTCAAAACTGCTTTCTTTTAAAGTGTCTTATGTTAAGTTATTTGCAGGATGAATCCTATATTGTCACTATAGATAAATGTTGATTTAAGTATAAAAATTAAGGATAAAGCGTATGAGCCCATTTCAATTCCAGACTGTGCCCAACATTATTGCCGGACTGGGCAGCATCCAACAGCTCAAAGCCCTCCTGACTGAACAGAACAATCAACGTGTGCTGCTGGTGACCGATCCGGGAATGGTGCAATTACAATTGCATGCACCTGTTTTGGAAACTCTCGAAGCTGCCGAATGTGATTACCGCATTTATGCCAGCGTACAGGCCGATCCACCGGAACATATTGTGCTGGAAGCCGCCGAATTCGCCCGGCAAAACCAGATAGATACAGTCATTGGTTTTGGGGGTGGCAGCTCGCTGGATGTGGCCAAAATTATTGCCCTGCTGGCCCATCCTGAACAAAAACAGCAACTGCATGACATGTATGGCGTCAATCAGGCGCAAAAACCGCGTTTGCCTCTTATTCTAATTCCAACCACGGCCGGCACCGGCTCGGAAGTCACGCCCATTTCCATTGTCACCACCGGCGAAACCACCAAAACCGGCATTGTGTCTGCTGCCCTGTATGCCGATGTCACCATTTTAGATGCCAACTTTACCCAAAACCTGCCGGCGCACATTACGGCCGCCACCGGTATTGATGCAATGGTACATGCCATTGAAGCCTATACCTCCAAACACAAAAAGAACTTTTATGCCGATATGCTGGCGATTCAGGCACTTAAACTGCTGAACCAGAATCTGCATCTGGTGCTAAAAGATGGTAACAACATGGAAGCCCGTCAGAATATGCTGGTCGGCTCGATGCTGGCCGGACAGGCTTTTGCCAATGCACCGGTGGCAGCAGTCCATGCACTGGCCTATCCGCTGGGTGGACATTTTCATTTGTCGCATGGGCACAGCAATGCGCTGGTCTTAACCGAAGTGCTGAAATTTAATGCACCAGCCGCCAAGCAGCAGTATGCCGAATTGATGACCTTGCTCGACCCATCCAGTAAAGGTTGTGTAGATGGTTTGTGCGATCTGTTTATTGACCACATGCAAAACTATCTGGACCGCAGTGGTCTGACCTTAAAACTGAATGCCCTGAATGTACCTGAAAACATGCTGGAACAGCTGGCCGAGGATGCCATGTTACAAACCCGCCTGCTGCAAAATAATCCACGCGACATGGAAAAACAGGATGCATTGGCCATTTATCAGGCGATTTATCAATAAGGCTGAAGCTATTTTAAGTTGTGGTAAATCAAAAATATAAATTTTCGATCTATTCAGGGATGACGTCTTTTTATGAAACCGGTAGCCAAAACCCGCGATCAATACACCTTCTTTTTACCGATTCAAACCCGCTGGTCAGACAACGACATGTATGGTCATGTCAATAATGTCATGTATTACAGCTACTTCGATACCGCTGCCAATGCGCTGCTGATTGAGAAAGCCGGACTGAATATTCATCAGGCCGAGATTATGGGGCTGGTGGTAGACTCTGGCTGCAGCTTTTTAGCCGAGCTGAGTTATCCAGAAGTGATTGAGGTCGGTGTGGCGATTGCAGCGCTGGGCAACAGCTCGCTGAAATATGATCTGGCAATTTTCAAGCAGCATCAACAGCAGGCTTCAGCTCAAGGACATATGGTGCATGTTTTTGTCGATGCGCAGCAACGTAAAAGCACCCCGATTCCAAGCGAAATGCGGAATGCCCTGTTGTCTTATCTGCGTTCTCAATAAACGGTTGAAATGGTCTGACGGTGGTTATTTCAACTGGATATTCTGCAATTCGCCATCAAAACTTTCGAGCAGCGATTTAACCTGCGGCTCCTGATGCAGCAGCTCACTGGCGCGTTGATAAGCACGTACTTTACGTTCCTGCTGCAAGCTATACGGTGTCACCTCTGTGACCTGTCCATACTGCACTTTCAGGAAGCTGTTCGGCCACTGCTGTTTCAGCGCTGCTTCTAAATGCTGTAACTGCGAATTTAACAATTGCTGATACTGCTCCGGAATATGGAAAACCGACTCAGCTTCAATCTGGCCGGTCATCAGGCCGTGTTGGGCCAGTTCCTGAACTGCCGGTGATAAATCACTATTACGGAACCAGTATTCCCATTTTTCCACACTCCATTCGCCCTCTAAGGACTGCACCGGCAGTTGCAGAATATCTTGCGGCATCAGGCGCTGATCAGCACGTGGAATAGCGGTATTGTCTACAGCAGCAACGACAGGCTGGTTGACGGATGACGTCGGTGCTGGCTGCGCAAATAAACTGTCTTGCGGGCTGGAATCCTGTGGATGTGTCAGCTCAGGCTGTTGTGCGACAGACGAAACCGGTGCTGCAAGTTCAGCAGGCTGTTGAATCGGCTGCGCAGGAGTGGTTTCTGGTAAAGGGGCAATTTCATCAAACAGGAAATCATCACTGCTGGCCTCATCCTGCGTTTCCGGCTGATCAGCACGATCATCTTCATCTAAATCAAACAGCACTTCATCTGCCGCCGGATCAAAAATCATCTGCGCAGATGCCGCTTCTGCCGGTGTAGTCACCGGATGGTCTGGTTCGGATGGAGATGGAACTTCAGCAACCTCTAGCGGTTCATCTTGCAGAAAATCATCTGATGATGGTTCAGCAACGGGTGGGTTTATAGCAGCAGTTTCAGCTTCTAATTCATCCTCAGCTGAAACAACGGGATGCACCGGTTCAGGCTGCGCGGTAGCTGACTCGACTACCGGTGCTGCAGCAACTGCGTTGCTTTGTGCGCTGACCTGCGTCAAGGGCACTTCATTTGGCTGTAAGGGACGGAAAGCCAGCAGACGCAGCACGCACATCTCAAAGCCCTGCTCCTGGGTAACCGCCAGCTGTAAATCTGCGCGACCTTTGCTGGCAATCTGGTAATACAGCTGTAAATCCTGAGCCGAAATGCGCTGCGACAGCTGGGTAATTTTCTGGTTAATTTCGGCACTATATTTCAGGCTTAAATCTGGCAGATATTGCAATAAGGCCAGTTCATGCAAGGTCGAAATCAGCTGATCCAGCACCAGTGATACATCCAGCGCCTGCTGACGGAACTGTATTAACAGTGCGCTCACGCGTGCAGGTTGGTTCTGATGAATCGCTAGAATCAGGTCATAAATAATGGTGCGGTCAATCAGCCCCAGCATGTCTTTGACATCCTGATGATGAATTTCACCCTGACCATAGGCAATGGCCTGATCGGTTAAGGACAAGGCATCCCGTAATGAACCTTGTGCCGATTCAGCAATTTGCCAGATTGCATCCTGCTCGGCCTGAATCTGCTCTTTGCTGAGAATTGAAGATAGGTGCTCGGTAATTTCATCTACTGCCAAAGGACGCAAGGTAAATTGCAGGCAGCGTGAAATGACCGTAATCGGAAGCTTCTGCGGATCGGTGGTGGCAAACAGGAATTTAACATGCTCTGGCGGTTCTTCCAGCGTTTTTAGCAAGGCATTGAAAGAGTGCGTCGAGAGCATATGCACTTCGTCAATCAGGTAGACTTTAAAGCGGCCTTGTGTCGGTGCATACGGCACATTATCGAGCAGTTCGCGGGTATCTTCCACTTTGGTACGTGATGCCGCATCAATCTCGATTAAATCAATAAAACGGCCTTCATTCACCGCCTTACAGGTCGGACAAACTTCACACGGTGTGGAGGTCACCCCTGTTTCACAGTTCAGGCATTTGGCCAAAATACGCGCAATGGTGGTTTTCCCGACCCCACGAGTCCCGGTAAACAGATAGGCATGGTGTAAACGGCCACGCTCTAAGGCACTGGTCAGTGCACGAGAAACATGATTTTGCCCCACCAGCTCATTAAAATTACGTGGACGATATTTACGCGCAAGTACCTGATACATGTATGCTCCTTTTTACAGGTCTAAGCATACTGTTTTTTTAGTAAATAGTGAAATAAATGACGGGCGCTTCCAAAGAAAAATCCCTTGTTCGCGCCAGCAAAAAAGGGATTAAAAATCAGTATATTTAGCAAATGATTAGCCAGTATTTAAACAGACTTGGCCAGAATAAAATCACTTTGCATTTGATAGCGTTTGCCTGTTTGATCTACACGAATCTCGAGCAATTGTTTCTCAAGATCGACATATAACAAATTTCGGGTGTTGACTTGCAGCAGTTCAAGCTGCTGACGCGACGCATCTGCAAAGCGAATCCGCCCTTGAATCACTTCCGGTGTATTGTGCCCGCTCATACTTTCACGCACCAAGGTATAAGTTTCATCCTGATGAAGTTCTAAAGATTCTGCCATTCCCGGACAATCATCACAGCGCGACAAACAGCCCATACAAGGCGTAGTGCCTTTGAACTCACCGACCCACGCAGGAATTGCGCTCTTAGATTCCACCACGGTTTGGGATTGAGTTGAGTTTTGATCCTGACATCCGAGTACAACTGAACTGGCGACCAGCGGAATCAAAATGACTTTTTTCATCTTTGCACAACATCAAATTGACTAGTGCCAGAACATAGCACAAGGATAGGCTCAAAATCATCTCAAACTGTTTAAAACCAGCCCTTTCGGCCTTTTAAAACACCATCGGCACAGCGTAAGGTTTCCTGGGTTAATCCCCACAAGCGATAATCGCCGGTGATGGAACCGGTCGGAAAATTATGGGTATAAGCAAAACTTAAATTCCGCTCTGGATCACACCAGGCCCCTGAACCATTAAAACCAATATGACCAAAACCTGACGATGCCGACTTGCCCAAGCTCAAAATGCGGTGATAGCCCAAACGCCAATGCATTGGCAGCGGCATCACCCGGTCACGGGCGGTATATTGTACCTGACTTAGGACCTGAAACACCTGTGGTGAAATCAGTCGCTGCCCCTGCCATTGGCCACCCTGCGCCAGCATGGCATAGATTTTGGCCAGACTTTGTGCCGTAAATACCCCGGAGGCTGCCGGCACAATCGCCTGTAAACCGGCATCACTAAAGAATGAAAATTTCTTCATGCCTTTGGGAATCATGGCATCCTGAAAATCTTGCGGATGTTGCCCACTGAAGGCCAGCAGCTTTTCTAAAGGCGATGCGGTACGTGCAGGTTTAGCAGCAGCCTGTTTTTTGGGAGGCTGGGCAGATTGGGCGGGCTGAGATGTGGCAAACGGTCGCGCTACCCGCGCCAACTGCTCTACCGGCACGCCAAAATAAGCTCCGTTTAATTCCAATGGCTCGCTTAAATGACGCTGCATCAATACAGCCAAGCTTTCATTACAGGCTTTTTCCAAGACACCACCGACCTGCCAGCCAAAGGTCAGGGGCTGATAGGCTGCATCACTGTTCGGCAGAAAACGCGGTTTGGCCGCGGCAATGACCTCCAGCATATGCGACCAGTCGGCCATTTCCGAGGCATCGGCAATCAGGTTACGGATATCGTATAAACCACTGCGATGGCACAGCATCTCTCTTAAAGTCAGCTGCTGTTTGCCCTGCGCTGCAAATTCTGGCCAATATTCAGCCACCGGCACATCATAATCCAGCCGCCCCTGACTCACCAGAATATGTGCCAGCGTGGCCAGCACGCCTTTTCCGGTAGAATAGCAGACCGACAGACTATCCGGCTGCCAGGCCTCATTGGCAGATTTTTGACCGGTATAAATATCAACGACTTTATGACCCTGAAAATAAACCACCAGCGCAGCGCCGCCTTGCGTTGAGCGGGCATCCTGAAAACGGCTAAATAGATGGGCCAAATCTTTAAATGGTTCTTCCACTGAACCACGATAATTCTGAATATCTGCACGCAGATAATCTTTTACGCTGTTCATGCATCCTTTCCAGCAATATGGTGAACAATGAAAAAAGCCTAAATCCGGTTTGGACTTAGGCGCTATGACTTAAAGTGGGCGAATGCTACCGCTGACATGCGGCTTCTGATTCTTTTTGCTGCGAATCAGGAAGTCAGTATTTTGTGCCTGCTGCGCCGTCAAGAATTCCACCTGAGATGGCAGATACATTGGCAACTTAAACCAGACATCAGCTTCATACGCATCTGGCAACTGGATATTGGCCAGCGCTTTGGCTTTACTCCACATACCATGTGCAATGGCCTGTTTAAAACCAAAGGCTTTGGCGGTTAACGCATGAATATGGATCAGGTTAAAATCTCCCGATGTCATCGCATAACGGCGACCGGTATTTTCCGACACATCCCATTGTCCTGCCGGCACATAATCCGGTACGGCACTTTCTGCTGCTTTGGCCGCGGGCTTGCTGCCAGTTTTCTGACGTGACAAATAGGTGGTTAAACCTTCCATCACCACTTCATTACCAACTTTAGCAGTGGTGATAAAATCAAACTGTACGCCTTTGTCATGTGGCTGCAATTCACCAAACTTGCAGGATAAAGTCAGCTGCTCATTCACGCCAACTTTACGGTATTGCTTGAGCTGATTGCGGATATGCACCAGACCTAAAATCGGAAATGGGAAAGCTTCCGCAGTCATCATGTGCATTTGCAGGCTTTGCGATAACACCGCCAGATAAATGGCCGGAATATAGCCGTTATTTTTAAAACCACAGACTTCGTTATAGGCTTTCAGATGTTTCTGGTCGACCTTGAATGAATCCACCACATATTCAACTTGCGGCAGAACTTTTTCACCCTTCGGCTTTTTAAAAATTAAGCCCTGAATCACTTTTGGATAGGCTAAATACGGCTTGGGAAGTTGACTAAAATGGCGAGTATTCATACTGAACCTTTGGAATATTTATCTTTTAAATCACCCTTTCTTTAATAAGAATTGGGTTTTCTATTTTAATTCCCTCAAATCCCTCCCGACCTCCCTTCAAAAAGGGAGGAGAAGTCCCCCTTTATTAAAGAGGGATTTTAGGGGGGATTCCGAGTGAGGGATATATTAAGCCCCTAACAGACTCTGACCACAAACACGCACCACGTTACCATTTAAACCGGTAGATGCAGTTGAGGCAAAGAAGGCAATGGTTTCTGCGACATCAACCGGTAAACCGCCCTGACTCATCGAGTTCATACGGCGGCCCGCTTCACGAATGGCAAACGGAATGGCCGCAGTCATTTGGGTTTCAATAAAGCCCGGAGCCACAGCGTTAATGGTCACGCCATTTTTCAGTACTGGTGCGGTATATTTCACCACTCCAATTACGCCTGCTTTTGATGCCGCATAGTTGGTTTGGCCCAGGTTACCGGCAATCCCTGAAATAGACGATACGCAGATAATACGGCCATTGGCATTCAGACCGTCATTTTCCAGCAGATAGTCGTTCACGCGTTCAATAGCAGCCAGGTTAATGTTAATCACCAGATCCCACAGTTCAGGCTTCATATTGGCCAGTGTCTTGTCACGGGTAATACCGGCATTGTGCACGATAATATCCAGACCGCCCTGTGCAGCAGCTGCCGCTTTAATCTGCTCGCCCGCATCAGCGGCGGTAATATCAATTGCCAAGGTTGAACCCCCAATTTCAGAGGCAACACGGTCCAAGTCAGCTTGTTGCTGTGGTACGTCCAGACAAATCACATGCGCGCCATCACGTGCCAATACATGCGCAATCGCTTCACCAATACCACGGCTGGCACCAGTTACAACCGCGGTTTTACCTGCCAGTGGTTTAGCCCAATCCACATCGACCGTGTCTGCTTTAGAAACACGAATCACCTGACCCGATACATAAGCCGAACGCGGTGACAAGGCAAAACGTAAGCTCGATTCCAGGTTCGCTTCAGCGCCGTCATCAACATAAATCAGATTGGCGGCAATGCCTTTTTTAAACTCCTTCCCGACCGATTTAACAAAGCCTTCCAGCGCACGCTGTGCAATTGCATGTTTTACCGTTTTGGCGGTTTCCGGTGTGGTGCCGATCACCACTACACGGCCAGAGGCCTGAATCTGGCGCGCCACCGGATTAAAGAAGTTATAGAGCGCATTTAACTGTTCAGAGTTCTGAATGCCTGAGGCATCAAAGACCACCGCTTTAAATTTAGATTCTTTATCGCCCGCGTTAAAAGCACACAGGTTTAAACCGGCTTGTGCAGCAGCCTGCTGTAATTCTGCATTATTGCCGGCATAGCTGTTGGCATGGATATTGGCCAGAACCTGGGCAATTGCACCTGATAATGTGCTTTCCGGCGCTGCGCCCAACAAAACTGCACCCTTGACCACAGGCGTCGCGCTGTCAAAACGCTCAAGGAAAGTTGGGGATGGCAGGCCTAAATTTTTAATGACAAATTTACCAATTGGAGATTTTGCAAAAGCTTGGTATTGGTCAGTCATGATTATTATCTCTCAGACAAAATGAATTTGTGATTAATCTAAAGTTATCCTTTAGCTTCAATATGATGTCAGATACTTTGTATTTCAATAGATCGATCAGTTTGTTATGAATAATACTTGAGATCATATACAGATGACTTGACCTGAAAGCATTCTGCAATGTCATTGTAGTCAATTCAGGCTATTCTAGATTATGCTAATGTAACCCCTAAGAAGATCATCAACATGCTTGGAAAAGCCTTATGAGCAAAACAACTCAAGAAAATCCGGCGGTCGAAAATTCTGCTACAGAAACTGTGTCAAATACATCAAAAAGTACAACGCGTACAACCAAAAGTTCTGGCACGGCAAATTCGTCAGCAAACCCTGCGGCTAAACCTGCACGCACCCGTGCGGCATCTACCCGTAAAAAAAGTACAACCCCTCCTCCTTCTGAAACTACAACTGAAACATCTGGTCAACAGGATAATACCATGAGCCAAAACACTGTCCGTCGCGTTGCGATTATCGGTGGTAACCGCATTCCATTTGCACGTTCAAATGGCGCTTACTTCACTGCCTCAAACATCGATATGTTCACCGCCGCTTTAAATGGTCTGGTAGAACGTTATCGTTTAGAAGGCCAACGCCTCGGTGAAGTCGTTGCCGGTGCCGTACTCAAACACAGCCGTGATTTTAACATGACTCGTGAGTGTGTACTGAACACTGAATTGGCTCCTGAAACACCTGCTTACGATATTCAGCAAGCGTGTGGAACCGGTTTGCAGGCAGCTTTTTTAGTGGCCAATAAAATTGCTCTGGGCCAAATTGAAGTCGGTATTGCTGGTGGTGTCGATACCACTTCCGATGCCCCGATTGCTTTTGGTGACGGTTTACGTAAAGCCCTGCTGGAGCTGAATATTGCCAAAACCGGTAAAGACCGCTTAAAAGCGCTGACCAAAATCAATATCAAAGACCTGATGGATGCACCGAAAAATGGTGAACCACGTACCGGTCTGTCAATGGGTGACCATCAGGCGATTACTGCGCTGGAATGGGGCATCTCGCGTGAAGCGCAGGATGAACTTGCTGCATCTTCACACCAGAAAATGGCAGCCGCCTATGAAGCAGGTTTCTTTGATGACCTGATCACACCATTCTTAGGTTTAGAGCGTGACAACAACTTGCGCCCGGATTCTTCAGTAGAGAAACTGGCTAAACTGAAACCAGCTTTTGGTAAAGGTGATGCGCGTACCATGACCGCAGGCAACTCAACCCCACTGACCGATGGTGCATCTTGTGTTCTGCTTGCTTCTGAAGAATGGGCCAAAGCCAATGGTCATGACGTACTGGCTTACTTAACCTTCCAGGAAACGGCTGCAGTTGATTTTGTCGAGAAGAAAGAAGGCCTGCTTATGGCGCCAGCCTATGCCGTACCACGGATGCTGGAACGTGCCGGTCTGACTCTACAAGACTTTGACTACTATGAAATTCACGAAGCTTTTGCTTCACAAGTGCTGTCGACCTTAAAAGCCTGGGAAGATCCAAAATTCTGTAAAGATCGCTTAGGTCTAGAAGCACCATTGGGTTCAATTGATCGTAACAAGCTGAACGTAAAAGGTTCTTCTCTGGCTGCTGGTCACCCATTTGCTGCAACCGGCGGACGTATTCTGGCGACTGCTGCCAAACTGCTGAATGAAAAAGGTTCAGGTCGTGTGCTGATTTCAATCTGTGCTGCAGGCGGTCAAGGTGTAACAGCGATTGTCGAGAAGTAATTTCCCCTGCCTTCACTGAAAAAGCCACTGCCTGGTGCAGTGGCTTTTTTTTATGGACGTTTTATTACCTTTTTATTGTCTGCTCTTAAATTCATCAGACGTATTTTAAACAGACTCACGATAGGCCGGTGCATAGCCCAAACGTACCTCAATCGCGTCATAACCCCACTGGAAGATAAAGGTATAGACCAAAATACATAAGGTCAGGCTTAAATCCAGCAAAAAGGCCTCGGGCAGACTCATCTGCATGGCATAGGCCACCATTGGAATGGTGGCTAACATTAAGCCACCCTCAAAACTAATGGCATGTAAAATCCGTACTTTCACCGTACGCTGGAGCTGTCTGCGTGCTTCAAATTTTTCAAAAAAATGATTAAACAGCATATTCCACAAGACCGAGGTTACTGCCATGGCCACACCCAGGCTACCGGTCACTTCCAGCGGCATCTTGAAAATCAGGCTTAAAGCTAGGGCAATAATCACCAGTAAAATCAGTTCATAACTCAAGGCATGAATTAATCTTCTTTTCGACAGCAGCATGTTAAACCTTATCCATTTCATCAATTGTCGCCATCTTATTTTTAAATTATCGACAAATCTAGTTAGAATCTTTCAATATTATTGACAGGTTACTGCCCATGAATGTGAATCAGGAACAGCTGATCATTTTTAAAACCGTGATTGAATGCGGTTCTTTTTCCGCAGCGGCGCGGCAACTGGGAAAAGTGCCATCTGCAGTAAGTATGTCAATTGCCAATCTGGAAATTGACCTGAACCTGAATCTGTTTCAACGCATCGGCCGTGAACCGGTGCCCACCGCACAGGCGCTGACGCTGTATGAAAAGACCGAACAACTGCTGGTTGAAATGAACCAGTGGAAACAGCATGCCGCAGCGTTAAGTGAAGGGCTGGAATCGGAACTGAATATTGTGGTGGTGTCCGAGCTGATTCATAGCGACTGGACCCAATACATTGCCCTGCTGCAGCTGGAATTTCCAACGCTACAGATCAATATATTTTCAGCGCCACAGGAAGATGCCATGCACATGCTGGTCGAACAGTCGGCGCAACTGGCAGTAATGTTTGAACGTGAACAACTCGACAGTGGCGAACAGTTTGTAGAACTGAAACGCGAAGCCTTGGTGCCGGTGGCGGTCCGAGATTTTGCCTTGGCTCAACAGGCACCGGTCAGCTTTGAAGCTATTTTGCACAGCCGGCAAATTGTGGTGGCCAGCCGTGACCGTCGTATTCAGCCGGAACTGTTATTTTCCAAACAGTACTGGCGCACTGATAATCATCATACTGCCTGCTCGTTAATTTTACAGGGTCTGGGCTGGGGTGTGTTGCCGCTGCAAATGCTGGATGAAAACCCGAACTTAAAGCAGCAACTACAGGTTTTGGACTTTCTGGATTTCTCGCCAAGTTTGAATATTTTGTCGATCTGGTCTGGAGCCGTGAAAGCAAACTGGGGCTGGCTGCTCGTTTTTTGATTAATCACTTGCGCAATCAACGAAAAAGCACAAATTAGACACTGATCTGTAACGCTTTTCACTTGGGTTAAATCCAGTTTGTGTTATAAATAATTGCATAAGCAATAACCGAACAACTAGAGAAGCGGATTCAATGACACAGAACGCCTTAAACCAATTAAAACGCTTAACAACTATTGTGGCCGACAGCAGTGACTTAACTGCCATTGAAAAGTTTCGTCCTTTAGATGCAACAACCAACCCGTCTTTAATTACCGCGGCGGCTGAACAGGCCGACAGTAAACCGCTTTTAACCGAAGCCTTTGATCAGGCCAAAGCAGAAGGTTATCAGCAAGACGAACTGATTGAACGCACCATTGATATTTTAACCGTCAAGTTCGGGGTAGAAATTCTTAAACTGATTGATGGCCGTGTATCGACTGAGGTAGATGCCTCACTGTCTTATGATACAGATGCGACCATTGCCAAAGCCAAAGAACTGCTGGCGCTGTATAAAGAATATGGTATTGATCAGAAACGTATCCTGATTAAAATTGCTTCAACTTGGGAAGGCATTCAGGCGGCAAAACAGCTGGAAGCAGAAGGCATTCATACCAATTTAACCTTACTGTTCGGTCTGCATCAAGCACATGCCTGCGCTGATGCCAACGTCACGCTGATTTCCCCTTTTGTCGGGCGTATTCTGGACTGGTACAAAAAAGCCGAAAATGTCATGTACTACCCAATTGAAAAAGATCCGGGTGTGCTGTCCGTGAAAAAGATTTACCAGTTCTACAAACAGCATGCGGTGAAGACTGAAATCATGGGTGCCAGCTTCCGCAGTATTGATCAGGTCTTGGCGCTGGCCGGTTGTGACCTGTTAACCGTTTCACCCAACCTGCTGGCCGAACTGGAACAGGATGAGCGTGAAGTCACAGCACAACTCTCAAGTGACACGATTGAAGCTCAAGGCGAGCTGGAGCCGATCACAAAAGAGAAATTTAAACAGCAGCTGGAACATGACTTAATGGCCTTCCAGTTACTGCAAAGCGGTATTGATGGCTTTATTAAAGCGCGTGAACAGTTAAGCCAGTTATTGCGCCAAGGCTTTGGTATTGATGCCGAAATTAAAGCTTAATTTTTCTGTTTAGCCGCGCCGCTGTGCGCGTATTCCAGGCCGATGTTGCTATATAATGCTGCATCGGCCTTTTTAGTTCTCTGGATTTCCTGTGTTTGGTATCACTGACGTAATGACGTTCATTATTGGAACCATTTTAATTGTGATCCTGCCCGGCCCCAACTCTTTATATGTGATGTCAATTGCCTCACGCTTTGGCATTAAAGCCGGCTATCTGGGCGCTTTAGGCGTTTATACCGGTGACCTGATTTTAATCCTGTGTACCGCCTTTGGCGCAGCCTCCGTGCTACACAGTTTTCCATGGCTGTTTATAGCGCTGAAAATGATTGGCGCGCTGTATTTAAGTTATTTGGGCATACGTCTGATGATTGCCGCCTATCGCACCTGGCAGCCCGAGAAAAGCCGCTCGACTCAAACCAAGAATAGCAGCAGTACGCCAGAACAGGTTCATCCTTTTCGCACCGCATTAACCATTAGTATTTTAAATCCGAAAGCGATTCTGTTTTATCTGTCTTTTTTTGTGCAATTTGTTGATCCGGCCTATCCTTATCCGGCGCTGACCTTTACCCTGCTGGCCATTATTCTGCAAATCATCAGCATGAGTTATCTGTCAATTCTGATTTTTTCCGGAATGAAACTGGCAACCTATTTCAACCGGAATTACCGCCTTACCGCGACCGGTGTGGCCGCAGTTGGCCTGCTGTTTTGTGGTTTTGGCTTAAAACTGGCCAGCTCGACCCTATAAAAATCAAGCAAAATTTTTAACTTCTGATAAAGATTTGAGCTTTTAGATGGCCATTGAAAGGCGTATGATTTATCGGCTTTCTCTCCCATTTTTATTGTGCAACGGATTATGCAAAAGCTTATACATGATTTTTCTATTCCGGCTGTTTTTGCTGGATTTATCACTTTTTTAATTGGTATTAGTGTTTCTGCCGTACTGGTGATTCAGGCGGCGCAAACTTTAGGGGCCACAGCCGAACAGATTACCTCCTGGTTCTGGGCTTTGGGTCTGGGCATTGGCCTGTCGGGCTTGCTGCTCTCATGGAAATTCAAATATCCGGTGTCGACGTCCTGGTCAACCGCCGGGCTGGCCCTGATTATTGCCACGGGCAGTGGTTATAGCCTGAATCAGGCCATTGGGGCTTTTCTGGTGTGCGGCGTGCTGACCGCACTGTTGGGTTTTTTCGGGATTTTTGAACGTCTGTTTCGCTATATTCCACAAAGCCTGACCAGCGCCATGCTGGCCGGCGTACTGCTAAAATTCGGCATTGCCTTGTTCGCCAGCATTCAGCATGAATGGGCATTTATCCTGTCTTTACTAGCAGCCTATGTACTGTCAAAACGCTTCTGGCCACGCTATAGCATTGTGCTGACCGTAATTGCCGCGATGCTGCTGTGCCCGCTGGTACTGGATTTCCATTTTCCTGTGGTGAGCTGGTCATTGGCGCAACCGGTGTGGATCAGTCCGGAATTTAGCCTGCCCGCTATTTTAGGTCTGGCTTTACCTTTGCTGGTGATTAATCTGGCCTCGCAATATTTACCCGGCATCGCCATTATTAAAAGCTATGGCTATCAGCCGCATGTTAATCAGTTGCTCGGCTGGACCGGTACCGCGCAGGCCGTGTTATCGCCTTTTGGCTGTTATAGCGTGAATATTGCAGCGATTAGTGCCGCCGTTAGTCTGGATCATCAGGTGCATCCGGACCCATCAAAACGCTATATTGCCGGCATTAGCTGTGGCCTGTTTTATATCCTGATGGGCTTGTTTGCCGCCACCTTAACCAGCCTGCTGATGTCTTTTCCGGCAGTGCTGATTACTGCATTGGCCGGTATCGCCCTGTTTGGCACCATTGGCCATAACGCCTTTATTGCCTTTAAAGAGGCCGATGACCGGGAAGCCGCATTAATGACCTTTTTACTAAGCGCTTCAGGCATCCAGTTCTGGGGCATTGGCTCGGCCTTCTGGGGACTGGTTTGCGGTGTGGTGGTGTTACTGGTGATGAAATTTCCCTGGAAAGCCAAATCCTAAAGACTAACATGATGACCAGCAGATTTTAGGGCGCGGATCTATCTGTCTGATCCGCTTTACTATAATCGGCCAGAAATGACAGGGTCTGCTCAAAAGTCTGCTGGCTTTCGGGCAGATGCATTAAGAACTGATATTCATGAATCAGCCAGCGTTTAGAGTCGGGATAAAATACTGCTTTTACTGGCACCTGCTGCTGCTTTAACACCTCTAACAGCGGTAAAGATTGAGTATCAGTCAGAAAATCCTTATTGCCGCCACTTAAAAATACCGGTGGAAACGCGGGAGTAATATGCTGAATCGGTGAAATCTGCTGCAGAAATTCCGCATCCTGTTTGCGGTCGCCGGTATAGGCCTGCACCATGTTATAAATGCCCCACTCGACAATTTTGATTTCATCCGGCGCGGTTTTAATAAAATACGGTAAATCATAAATCCCGCAGTGCAAAATCACCCCTTTCAGCTGTGTTAAGGCCAGAACCGGCACAAATTCCGAATGCGCGGCAAATTCCGGATTACTCAACAAGGCTGCATAATGGCTGGCCAGATTGGCACCGGCAGAATCTCCAGCCAGAAATAGTTGCTCGGCATCAACACCAAACAGCGCGCCATGTTCCTGAATATAGGCCAGTGCCTGATTAATCTGGTGTAACTGGGTGGGATAAGTCGCCGCTGGCGCCAGTTGATATTGCAGTGAAAACACCGGATAACCGGCATCTGCCAGCCGTTTAAAATAACCGCGCGCATGGGCTTTGGAACCGGAAATCCAGCCACCGCCATGAATCCAGACCACGGCCGGGCGTAATCCGGTATCATCAGGTGTCTGTGCTGGCAAATAGACATCCAGGCTTAAATCCGGATCTTGCTGATACTGGATATTTTCCAGCACCCGCACCTGCTGCGGTGCATCCCGATCCATCAGTTTCTGTTGCAATTGGGTGGTCAGATTAAATGCGCCAGCAATAATACGGCTATTACCGGCTGTGCTTTGGCAGCCACTCAGCACCAGCAGCAAGCTCATGCACAGACTTAACATCAGATACTTCATTTCACCCATCTTCCTGTTTATACAGCTGTTTTATTTTTCTTCACTATAAAGCAGCCGCCGCGCAGATGGAACCCGGTTTTTCACGACAATGCGATCTGACAATGTAGAGTATTCCAGTCAGAATTATTTGTTAAATCAAAGACCTACTTAAGTGGTATTGTGATTGAAAATCTGTATCTTTTTTGCAGACAGAACACCGGAATAAATTGAATGCCCCCCGGTGATGTGCTATCTATAGAGTATAGCTAAACATTAAGTTCATTATATCAATAAGGAGTTTCTCCATGGCGTATCAGCATATTCTCGTTCCGGTCGATGGTTCTCAAATTTCCTATTCTGCGGTGCAACATGCAGCTGAAATTGCCCGTGCCTTTAACAGTCAGCTGAGTCTGGTGAGTCTGGTGGCGGAAGACCCGTTCACTGATGCCGATTTCTATTATTCATCTGCCATCATGAAAGAATACTTTGTGCAGGCACACGGTAATGCACAAAAAGCCCTGAAAGAAGGCCAGCAAATTGCCGAAGCTGCAGGCGTTACTGTAAGTACTAAAATTGTGGAAGGTGAAGTATCGGCCAAGCATGTGGTTGAAGCTGCACAAGAAATGGGCGTTGACCTGATTGTGATGGGTTCACACGGTCGTAAAGGCTTCCAGAAATTCCTGCTCGGTAGTTTTGCTCAGGATGTACTGCGCAGTTCTGAATTGCCGGTGCTGGTCATTAAGGCCTAATTGCCCTACTACAGTTCAGAATCCTGAATGCTTTTGATGTACTTTCATTCACTGTCAGTTTCAATAAAGCCCGCGATATTCATATGTAAAAATAAGGAAAACTGTCATGACCAGCTATAAACATATTCTTGTTCCAGTGGATGAATCCCCGATTTCTTATGCTGCTGTAGAACAGGCTTTAAGTCTGGCCAAAGATTTAGGCTGCCAGGTCACGGTAATGAGCGTGATTGCGGTTGACCCATTTGTCGGCGTCGATTTTTATAAAGTTGCTCCGGCCATTACCGACTATTTCATGCAGGCCGAAAAAAATGCCAAACTGCGCTTGCAGGAAATTCTTGATTCTTTCCAGCGTGAAGGCGTGCAGGTCGATCAGAAACTGGCGCACGGCGTTTCACCCTCAGATGGCATTATGCAGATTGCCGATGAAGTCGGTGCCGATCTGATTATTATGGGCTCACATGGCCGGACCGGTTTCAAGAAAATGATGCTGGGTAGCGTAGCGCAAAACGTGCTGACCCAATCGCCTATTCCGGTGCTAATTGTAAAAGTCTAAAGTAAATCTAAAGCTGCCATAAAAAAACTCCTCAACGTGAGGAGTTTTTTTTAAATCTGCTGAACAGCGGTCAGGGTTTGGAAATTTCCTGATGCAATGCCTGTAAAAACAGTTCTGCTTCAATTTTATTCGGAAAGATGCGCTGATACAGCCCCTTGTCCTGCATCGAGTGTGGTGTATATTCAATAGACACCATAAAACGCTCTTCATTCAATATTCTGTTCACTCTTAACGCAATAATATGTCGTGAATTCAAGTAAAAACCATCTTCAATTTTAACCAGCATCACTCAACCTCTTGTTCACGCCAGAACCCGGCTTTTTCACCTGAACCTTTCCAGGCTAAAAATAAAAAAGCCCACCACAATGATGAGCTTTTTTATTTAAATTATCTAAACACGTTTCAGCCTTAATTTAGCATACTCCCCGCGAATATGCGGTAAAGTTCACATAAAGTTACAGCTAAATACCGAGAAAATAAAATAAATCTTCATTATTCTATTTTTCGAGCGAAAGCTGCACCGGTTTAGACATTCAGCATACTGTTTAAAGTTTCAACCACGTTTTTCGATTTCACCAAGGGCTTCAAGGTTTCCAGGGCCACCTGTACCTGACTGCGCTGTGGTTCATCCAGCGTATACCAGCGTGACAGCACCTGCAGCAAACGTGAACCTAAAATCGGGTTCTTTTCATCGAGGTATTTGGCCAGATGGATATAATGCTGCACCCCAAAACTCCAGGTATTTACCGGATTCATATTCAGACCACCACTGACCGAACGAATGCGGTTTGGCGTACCCAGATCATAGTCCGGATGCTGGGTTAAGGTATGAATGGTTTCAGCCGTTGCATTTGGATGGGAGGCCTGTACAGTAAACCACTGGTCTAAAGACAGCGCTTCATCTTTAAAGCGGTCATAGAAATCCTGCAGGCAGGATTCGGCTTGCGGTGCATCATTCCAGACCAGTACACGTAGCGCGCCTAAACGTTCTGACATATTGCCAGTATTCTGATACTGCTGATGCGCCAGATCAAAGGCTTCGGTATCGCCCTGACGTGCCATCAGACTGAGCATAATATTCTTCAGCGCACGCACGCCCATGGCCTGTGAAAACTCTTTTTGCAGGTCCGGGTCCAGACTTAGGTAAGTTTCCTTACAGAAAGCACCCAATTCACGCGCCAGCGTATTTAACAAGGCTTCACGTTTTTCCTGAATGTCCACCGGACTATAGTGCTGATCAATCCGGCTGCCCAAATAACCTTCACTTGGTACATCAAAAATTCGTGAGGCCAGTAACGGGTCCTGATTGACCAGTGCCGGCACCGTGTTTTTCATGGCCTGAAGATAACTTTCTACCGCATGACCATTTAGCAAAATGCGCTCCAGCAAGGTCTGCGTCGCCTGCCACTGGTTAAAGCCGTTGGTTTCATACTGCATCAGGAAGGCCAACTCGGCATCACTGGCATCAAATTCCAGATTTACCGGCGCCGAGAAATTACGTAACAGCGACACCACCGGTTTGGCATTAATGCCGCTAAATTCGATGGTTGCCTCATCCTGATCAAACAGATACACGCCATCTTTTACGCCATTTTCAAACAGGGCCTCAGATTGCAGCGCATATTGCTCGCCGGTTTCAGCATTAAACAGCGCCAAAGCCACCGGAATTGGCACGGCTTTCAGGTCTGGATATTTCGGATGCGCTTTCAGGCTCTGTTTAAGGCTTAAACGATAGGTTTGAGTCGAAGCATCATACTCGCCATGTGCCTGCAGTTTTGGAGTACCCGGCTGGTTATACCAAGTTAAAAATGCCGATAAATCAACGCCTGAACCCGCAGTCAGTGCCGCAACCCAGTCTTCGACCGTCACCGCCTGACCATCATGACGGCGGAAATACTCATCGGTACCCGCGCGGAATTTTTCCTTGCCGAGCAAGGTCGACATCATGCGGTTAATTTCCGCCCCTTTTTCATACACCGTGGCGGTATAAAAGTTATTAATTTCAACAAAATGATCTGGACGTGGCGGATGCGACAATGGGCCAGAATCTTCCGGGAACTGATGCGCTTTTAATACAGCGACATCATCAATCCGTTGTACTGCGGCCGATTGTAAATCTTCTGAAAACGACTGGTCACGGAAAACGGTCAAGCCTTCTTTTAGACACAGCTGGAACCAGTCACGACAGGTAATCCGGTTACCGGTCCAGTTATGGAAATATTCGTGTGCGATGACCGACTGAACCCGCATGATTGCCGCATCGGTGGTGTATTCTTCATCGGCCAGCACGCAAGAGGTGTTAAAGATGTTCAGGCCCTTGTTTTCCATCGCGCCCATATTGAACTGGCTAACCGCCACAATCATATAGTTGTCGAGGTCATACGGCAGACCATAATGTTCTTCATCCCAGCGCATGGAATGTTTTAACGCTTCCATGGCGATGTGACATTTAGGAATATCTTTTTCTACCGCATAAATTTCCAGTGCCACATTACGGCCTTCAGAAGTCACATAGCTGTCTTTCAGCACCGCTAAATCGCCGACTACACAGGCAAACAGATAACTTGGCTTTTTGGTCGGGTCCTGCCAGATCGCATAATGACGCTGGGCATCGACCTCGCCTTTTTCAATCAGGTTACCATTGGCCAGCAGCACCGGATATTTTTTATCGGCTTCCACCCGGGTAGTAAATACCGACAGCACATCCGGACGGTCCGGATAGAAGGTAATTTTACGGAAACCTTCCGGCTCATTCTGGGTCACAAACAGATCACCAGCCTGATACAGACCTTCCAGCATGGTGTTGCTTTCCGGATGAATCACCACCTGGGTTTCAATACGTGCACGATCTGGCGCATTCTGAATTACCAGCTGTTCAGCATCAAGCTGATAGTCATTTTCGGTCAGTTGCTGACTGTTCAGATGAATAGATTTCAGCTCCAGGTCACGGCCCAACAGCACCAGGTCGCCTTCGGTCTGGCGCTGCATCTCCAAAATAGCATTGACGATGGTGTGGTCTGCATACACCTGAATATCCAGATTAATTGAATCCACCAGAAATGCAGGTTTTTGATAGTCTTTTAAATAAATAGTTTGGTCTGCTTCAACCACTGGATTTGCTGCGATATTCATATCATGTCCTAATTGTTTATACGCCGGGGCATTATGCGGATGATGTCTTGATCATACGCCAACTTTTTCAGTCTGTCTGCTGAATGCGCGTCTGTTCTAATATGGGCATCCGGCTGCAACTTTTCAATTCATCATTCAATTAAATCTGTTTAAAAATACAGAGATGCTGAATTATGCAGCGAATCCAACAGCTTAATCTGCCCGCTAAAATCTTCTCGCGCTGGTGTTGCGCTATGCTGGTGCTGTTCTGCCCATCTGACCTGAAATTCTGCGCTATTGAGATACAAGTTCCTACATAAAGCTGCCACTTGACTACATTCTGTAATCAAAGACCTGTGATCTGTGCAGCTAAAAATATACTGCGAGACAAAACCGGATGATTTCTCTTATATAAACAATGGCTTATTTAGACTTCGTCAAGATAAATCCGGTGACAATTCGCCAGCATTTGCGAAGGGAGATTTATTCAAATTTAGCTTTTCAATTTCGCTTCTAGAGTCAAACAGTTATCGGCTAAATGACGCTTTCAGTTGGATGGATCGCCATTTCAGCGTAGGTCATTACATTATTTTCAAATCGGCTACATTTTGTGCACGCTTCTTGCTTGTATTTAAAGGCGCCGAGCGCATGATAACAATGATGAAAAAACGAGAAGAGGTGTGAGATGTATTTAAAAGAGCATATCGTCCGTGTAGAAAATATTAAAACCCTGCAAACCCTCGATCAGGCCAACATCGACCATAAAGTGATTGCCCTCTTTATGAACTGTGAAGGCATTCCCATACAGACCAATGAAGTTACCTCTATTTTGAATACCTATGATGCCCTGGGCAGCAAGAAAATCCCAAGCAAAAAAGTACAGGCGCTGATTCAGGCCAAGCAACTTGGTGAGGAGGATGATTCGCTACCGTGTCCGGTATAACTTCTCTCCTCTAACTTCCATTTAAAATACGGCGTCCTGCCGTATTTTTTATGAAAAAGAGCTGTTCAAGTCAGGGCGTTTAAATTCAGCATAGTGTCCAAGTTTTCTGCTTTATGTTTTTTTGAGCAAACCAATGCGGCCCAGCCATGTATAATCCAGACATCCTATTTCTAAAATGATGACTGCACCTGAATATGCTCCAGATTCTGCAAAAACAGTTAGATGAAAGCACCTCGTGTCCGCTGTGCCGCGCTGCCATGTATTGGGTGGAAGCCGAACAGTACGATCAGGAGCTGAGCTATCACGAGTGCAGTTACTGCGAACATAAAGTGTATCCGGGCAATTTGCACAGTTGTCATTGCCCGGCCTGTGAAAAAAAACGCAAACAGCTGATTAAAGAAGCGCTGGTACAGGAAAACCGCAAGCTCAAAAATAAAGGCAAAGATAAAGACATGATTGAGCACAAGCTGAATCAGTTAAGCTTTATCCAGAAACTGTTTTTATTGTCAATGCTGGACGATCAGGTACATGAAAATACCCAGCATGATGAATATATTTACTGGGAGCGAATTAAATTCCAGCCTTTTTCACCCAACTATTTATATCAGAAACAGCTGATCAAACAGCTGCTTGACCAGCAGATTCTGGTGGCCAAGGAATTTGCCGATGAAGCCGGCCAGTATTATGTGAATGTGCGGCTGGACGGTTATTCGGAGCCGAGCCTGTTCAGTATTACCCATCAGCTTCGACAATGGTTTTACCAGAATTTGAGTCAGGGCGTGCCCTTTCACAGTTCAGATGAAGTCAAAGATGCCATCTATGAACTGATGTATGAAAAAGTGGTGCAGTTCATGCAGTTTTATTGCCGCATCTGGCAGGTGCAAATTTCTGGCAATAACAGTTTTAAAAGCCTGTGTTTTCGCCTGCTGGACAGCCTGGCAGCGGGTCAGATTTTTTATCTGGTACAAACCGCGCTGGATTATCTGCATGGCCAGAAATTATTACAGCCGCGCAATGAAAAATTCATTAATACCAATCTGCTGAAAAAAACCGTAGAACAGTACCGTGAACGTGGCCTGCAAGAAAAATGGATGACCACCACGCTGCCACATCCACCACAACTACCGATGAGCAAAATGGTGGAAATTCTATTTTTCCGTTTTCTCAATTATGATGAAATGATCTTTGTACAACCGATCTGGAAAATCTGGGAAAAGATTGAACCGCGCTTAAAATTTTATGCCTTAAAACGCTGTATGCACTGCGGCTCGGATGAACTGGATGTCGATTATGATGCCCAGCATTATGTGTCCTTGTTCTGCCGTCGCTGTAAACAGCAAGACCACTACTTTACCCAATAAAGGGGTAACTGATGAATTATCCAGAACAGCTTTCCACTCTTGACAGCAGCCTGCCCGATGAAACCGCGGCAATGATTGAAAAAATTATTGAAGCCTGGAGCCTGCTTAAAACCCGGCAACCACTGGTGCAATGTATCACCAACAGTGTCGCCACCAATTACACCGCCAATATTCTGCTGGCTGCCGGTGCATCACCGGCCATGATTGATAATCCTTTTGAAGCAGAAAGCTTTAGCAGTATTTGCAGCGCCTTAAGTATTAATTTGGGCATACCGACCAGCGAACAGATGCAGGCCATGCAGATTTCGGCAGAAACGGCCCAGCGTCTTGCCAAACCGTGGGTGCTGGACCCGGTCGGTTATGGGCCCGTCTTAAAATGGCGCTCAGATATGGTTGATGCGCTATTGGCCTTTCAACCGAGTGTGATTCGCGGCAATGCGTCGGAAATTGGCGGCTTGGCCGGCGCACAGGTAGAATCCAAAGGTGTTGATTCGACCCTGGACAGCACCGCGGTATATGCACAGGCCAAAAGCCTCTTGGCGCATGCCGAATGTATTGCCATTTCCGGTGAATCTGATTTTATTCTGTCCAGACAGCTGGAACAGGTGGTGCAGGTGAATGGTGGCTCGGAATTACAGCCCAAAGTCACCGCAACCGGCTGTGCCCTAGGCGCTTTAATTGCGGCGTATGCCGCGGTCAGTCCGGTGACCATTGCCACCATTGCCGCGCATGTCCATTTTGCCATTGCCGGAAAACTGGCCCACGCGCAAAGTTCACAGGTTGGCAGTTTTAATGTGGCGTTTATAGATGCAATTTTCAGTCTGGATGCGGACACCATCCGTGAACATGCCGATTTAAAATTTCTGGCGCCTTAAGACACCTTCCGGTCCAAAGCAAAGTTGAGTGCCGTTTCGGTCAGGGTTTTACTGTCTAAACGGCAAATACACATCAGGCCGATGCCATCAAAATAGTCCGGTGCGTGTTGCAGGAAAAAATCACAATGCGGATTGGCATGCACTCTTAACTGTTGCAGCTCCTCTTCACTGCGCAGCGGCACACAGGTCTGATGCACATAAATATCTTCATCACGCTTCTGGATGTCGTGTTGCCGGCTGGCAATCACCTGCAACACGCTTAAATAATCCTCCGGCATCCGGATATCACTGCGTGGATAAAAGCCCCGAACACGTGATACAAAATGTGCATAAAGCTTCGGCTGGTTGATGGTGGCAATAAACCACATGGGCGTTAAAGGATATTTAAAGCGCTGGTTCAGCATGGCTTTGAGCGCACTGTTGATGATTTTATGGTTGTATTGATGGCGATAGCTTTTTAAAAAACTGGCGCGTGAGTTGACCACCAGAATTGGCTGATGTAACAGGGTTAAGGCCAACAGTGGAATAATGGTCTGCCCGACCAGTTTGCCACGATGATGATATTGAATAATAGTGACCGAAATTGCCTGCGGGTCATACAGATATTTCTTTAGCTCCTTTTCACAGGTTAACGTAAACACCTGCTGATCAAACTCGGCAATTTTTTCAAAAAAATAATCTTGTTGTTGTGTGGATAAGGCTTTGAAGTCAAACACCGTCTCAGTGATATCCATAATCCTTCACCCTATGATTGTTTTAATTTTTCAGACTCATTTTAGTGTCACAACCCGGAATCAGTTATCACTATTTTCCTGGATTTGTCCATTTTGTGATAAATCATTGTAATTATATGAAATAATTCATATTAATCAAGATAATTGTGAGTAAATTTAATCTAATGATTTTACAACGCTTATCTGGGCTTTCTCGCTAAAAAACCTGATAATTCAGCGAATTAATGAGATCTGGTTAACATTTTAATTCGACCAAAGGTTATCTGCCTGCCATCTACACAACGGCGAAATAACCGTCGTTATATTACATAAATTTTCAACTAAAAATCAAAATGAATCATAAAAAAACCAGTGAAAAATCACTGGTTTTTGTGAAACAAAAAATGTGTGAAGAATTAAAACAACTGGAAAGCTTTAGATGCCCAGCCGCGTGCAGCCGATGAACTGACCGCAGGCAAAGGTTGTCCTCCATAAACTACGCTGCCCTGCCGATCCTGATAACTCATCCAGCCAATGGTGTCAGCAAAGCCAACTGGGGCTTGGCTATAGTCACACACGCCTTGCGGGAAAACCCGATGCAATCGCTGGAGCTGTTCATTGCTAAAGCGGACCGTATTGCCATAATCCGACACATTTAAAGGTTTCAGCTGACACTTGTTGGCATAGGTGGTCAGGCTGTCCCCGGCCACCATACGCGGTGTGCCATATACCGGTAATCTGAGCGTGCTGCACAGATTCTCACGGTTAATGATGCCGGCAGTAATACAAGCATCTTTTACATCTGCCGGTTTGTTTTGGGTCAGTTTGGTGGCAATAGGCAAATCACTTAAGTCTTTTTCGACATTGCTTAACCAGCGGTCCATATCATTAAAGCTGATTTCCAGACATTTGGCATCGGCAATCATGACCAGATCACCGCCATAAATCACATGGTTATTATAATTGCCATGCGCTTTTTCCAGTCGCGCCCGAATGGCAAAGGCACGATAGGAATCATGGAACAGCGCCGGATCCGGACCTCGACAGTCAATAATCGCCACTTTATTCAGGTTGTTCCCAACATTAATTAAGCCACTGCGATAGGCATTGTTCAGCGCCGTATAATTGGCTTCTAGACGTTCAGGCACCGCCTGAATATCAATATCCACACCGCCTATTTTTTCGTTTAACTGTACAAACTGTTCTGGGGTGATGATATTTTTCATCAAGCTGTCTAGGCCATATTGTACCCCGACATTATCCATCGGCAGGCCGGCAAAACCGCGACCAATCCGTTTTTCAGTTTCGGTCCACAGCTCCGTTGGGCGTGGGGCCAGCAAATTAATTGCAGCATCCTGAATCGAGCAACGAATGCCTTGAGGATTATTGGTGGCATGATATAACTGCGCCGATGAAATTCCCTTGCAGATGGTATTTGGCCGCGCCACATCAAACTGGGCCAGCTCACTGACATAGCCATTAATTTCAGAAATATGTCCCTGAACATGCGCAATCTGATGCGGCAAGAAGCTTAAACGGCCTTCTGGAGTCTGGAAATAATTAATCATCAGGTGATAATCGGCGAACTGTGAAGCGGTACTCCAGGCATCAGGGAATGAGCAAGTGGGTAAAATCCCCTGATAAATTCCCGGATAGGCATTGGCCACCCATTGTGCTGCCAGCGCACCACCTGAACAGCCCTGCCCGATGGTATAGCGCAAGGTGCCATACTGCTCAATAAAACGCTCTTTGGCCATAATCAGCGATTCTGCCTGAATCGCCAGATTACAGTTATGACCGCTATGAGACAGTGCAGTCGACATCACCCCAAAGCCGCGGCCTAAAGCCAAAATGGTGACATCAGGCAAAATGGAACTTGAAGTGGCAATGACCGTTGGCGCAGAGGCAGACTGGTAATCATTTCCACAGCTTTGTCCATGCGTAACCACCAGTTTATGGTTAAATTGCGCTTGTGGCTTTAAGGCCGTCCACGGCTGGTTCGGATCATACAACACCGCGAAACGGTATTCATCGCGGTTCTGATAGCCCACTTCCTCACGCACAATAAATGGCACCGTTAGTCCTTCATCGGTAGTGGTGGTGGCAATATTCTGACTGGCCGGCGGTTGTGCCGGGTCATAACTTTTAATGAGTCCCAAACGATCTTTATAGTAATAGTTATATTGCACAGCCTTTTGACAGAACTGATCGGTCGACGCATTGGTACAGGTCCAGGGCTTTAACTGCGGGCCAGACAGTAATGGTCCACTCGAAGGATGATTGATCAGGCTTAAATTCTGATAATAACGCCCTGCTTCAACCTTGAGTTGATTATCGCCCAGTTTAAGTCCTTCAACTAAGGCTTGGCGCTGCTCATTGGCAAATGCATCACTAATATTTTGTCCATTCAGGGACACTTTCAACGCCGTAGTTTGAATATCATCGGGCAGATCCAGTTTCAGCAATACATCCGAGTCTGTAATTAAATCTGGCCGGGTGGATAACACCTCCACCATTTCCCGTTCTACTTTTGAAGATGTTCCTGAACCGGAAGAATCTCCACCTCCGCCACCACAGCCATACAATATGACACTACACACCGCAATATTGAGGCTATTGAATACCAGTTTTCCTTTCATACGCTCATCCATAAATTATTATTTTTCTGAAGTTTTTATATGTATAACTTCATTCATGAGCATAAAGATAATTTGACAACAACTATTGTCATTATTGTTATTTATTGTTTTATGGGCTGTTTTAAAAAATCACCAAAATCAGGGATAAAAACCAAATTCTGCTTCTGAATATCTGATTTAATTTCAAGCTATTTTGCATGACTAAAAAGATGAATAGTTATATAACTTTTACTTTAATTAACTTGGTAAATGATTAAATTCTTTTATTCCCGTGTAATATTTTCCATCTTATTGGAAAATTTTTGCAACCATTTAACGATGAAATGAGAAATTCAAAACATCCAAGTTCCAGATAAAAAATGCTTATTTTTGAGCAATAAAACTTTCTCCTCCTCCCACTTTTGGCTATGACCTTTCATTTATAACCAGCAGATCAGAAAAACTTTCGTAGGTTGAAGTAAAAGAGTGTGCTTTAATACGCTCAGTATGAGATGAGCCTCTTACAGTATGTGCCTCAGATGTGCATACGACTAGCCCCTAACCATGGGGCTTTTTAATGTCTATATGATTTTGAAGTCGTATTAAAATTTAACCGAAAAATGCAATGATACTCTGAATCACCACAGCATTCACAATATCAATAAAAAATGCACCACACAGCGGTACGATTAAAAAGGCTTTATGTGATGGACCATAGCTATTGGTGACCGCCTGAATATTGGCAATCGCAGTCGGGGTTGCTCCCATACCAAAACCACAATGCCCTGCTACCAATACGGCTGCATCGTAATTTTTTCCCATGATTCTAAAGGTCACAATTGCGGTAAATAAAATCAGTACCGCTGTCTGCGCAAACAAAATGGTAATGAGCGGGCCTGCCAAATCGGCCAGCAACCAGAGTTGCAGTGACAGTAAAGCCATAGATAAATACAGGGACAATGACGCGTTGCCAAATACATCAATGGCACGGTCGAAAATATCGACTTTCAGTACATGCTCCAGAAAGTTACGTACAATTACTCCTGTACCTAAAGCCCAGACAAAGGTCGGCAGTTCAAACCATCTTCCCTGACTGATCTCTGTCATTTCATTCGCAACAAAAATACATAGAGCAAACATCCCCAAAGTCGACACTGCATTACTGGCTGTAATCAACCGGGTTTTCTTTGGATATTCGAAGGGTGCGGTGTTGATGCTAGTATCGAGTTGTTGTTCATTGGTCTCTTGCGCTACTGTCTCTGCCAACTGATTTCGTTTAATCAAGAATTTGGCAACCGGACCACCCACAAGCCCACCAATAATCAAACCAAAAGTAGCACTTGCCATTCCGAGGACAATTGCCCCCTGTATTCTATATTGAGTTTCAAGCACTTCACCCCAAGCACCGGCAGTACCATGTCCACCCGTTAAGGTAACAGAACCGACAATCAGACCAATCAATGGATCAAGCCCAAGTGCTGTGGCTAAACTCATGCCAACCGCATTTTGTACAACTACAAATAGAATGACACAGACCAGAAAGATCAGCAGTGATTTCCCACCTTCTTTGAGCTTGGTAAAGTCTGCACTTAAACCAACAGAGGTAAAGAACATCAGCATCAGGATAGTTTGAGTTTCTGAGTCAAATGTGGCACTGATATTAAAAAATTTATAGAGAATAAAAGCTGTAATCGCTGCGATGAGACCACCGATTACAGGTTCAGGTAAATTATAGTTTCTAAAGAAGCCAATTTTACTAACAAGATACCGCCCAATAAAAAGAAAAAATACTGCAATCACCAAGGTGCCAAAGGCATCAATTTCATAATTCATAACATTCCCTATTGGCTTTATTTTCATACAGTTTTAGGAAAATAGTATGAAAAATCAATTTTAGAAATGTTATGCAAGTTACTGTTTCTAGTAATTGTTTAATTAATAGACTGAATCAGGGTAATTAATGCGATGGAATATCATAAACCCAATTTTTGGCTTGTTGGTCTGTCGTAGTTTCACAAACATAGTAGTCATGATCCCAAGCATCTTGATGGAAGATTTCCTTTTTATAGTAAGTTACTTGTTTACCATTTTCGACACAGACAAAGCTGTCACCTTGGTCTTTGACTTGGGTTCCGTTAAGGAAACCACCAATACAGAGACATCGGGATTGTTTGGGCATTGTTTATCTCTCTCTAAGCCATTTAAACATATATAGATTTGACCACGATCTTACCAACGTCGCATATTTAAAGCACTTCAACCTTTAAAGGAACATTATATGTCTTTAGTAGTTGCTGAACTTGAAATATATGTTTTTGAGGTACAATGATTTTATTCGCATGCTCTAAAATATGTTTATTTTTAAAATATTTTAAGAAAAAACAAATCATATGCCTTGGTAGCTTTCCACCTAAATAATTAATATCTTTTGAAAAAAACTTTTGATTAATAGCTAAAAGTTCCTTTTGCTGATTAAGGGTAGCTATTTCTGTAGTATCAATGCCATTCGTAGTAAGATTTGCGGGTAGCTTCCATTCCCTTTGCTGATAATATCCATTTTCCTGAGTATATTTCTTATTATCTAAAGGATAAATCATATTCGCCAACCCTTCAAACCATGCTCTTTTTTCTAGAAGATCTGCTTTTTTATTATCTAGTCTATTAATTTCTATATGATTTTGGGTTAGTAAAGCTTGTTTTAATTCCGCTTCTATCTGTTCAGCTTCTTCTCTAGCATTTTGATGAAACTTTAATAATCTATAAACAAACTTAGAAGATACATTCTCAAGATGTCTATCATTATCATAATTAAATATTGGTAAGTACATAGCAGGTGTTATACCAATCTGTCTTAGGATACCTGTATTAAACTCAATACTAAATTTCCCAAAGAGATCTGTATGTCTATAAAGCTCAGACCTTTCTATCAATGTAAAACAGACCCTATGTTGAACAATTGGTTTTAAAGGACTTTCAATTTCAAAAGGAAGTATTATTTCTTCTGGAACAAATAAGAGCCCATTTTTTAAAATACTTTCTAATGTTTGAAAACTTCTTTTATAGTTATCCGCTTCACTTTCATTTTTTAAAAATCTAGAAAATGAATGATAAAAATATTGTTGTGACATTTTTTAGAATCTCAAAAAAAAATAAGGGCTGATTACTCAGCCCTTATCTTATACCGCTTATTGCTTAATTATCAATTAATTAAGACAATTGAGCAGCAGCAATTTTCTTCGTATCTACATTTTCAGCAGCATCTGTGTATTCAGACATTTGATCGAAGTTCAAGTACTTGTAAATGTCAGCAGACATGCTGTCGATTTGAGAAGCGTATTGTTGATACTCTTCTGGAGTTGGTAATTTACCAAGAACCGCAGCAACAGATGCAAGCTCAGCAGAAGCCAAGTATACATTCGCGCCTTGACCTAAACGGTTCGGGAAGTTACGTGTAGATGTAGACACTACAGTCGTGTTCGGAGCAACACGTGCTTGGTTACCCATACATAATGAACAACCTGGCATTTCAGTACGCGCACCAGCTTTACCATAAATGTTGAAGAAACCTTCTTCCATTAACTGGTGTTCGTCCATACGCGTTGGAGGAGCCAACCATAGACGAGTAGATAAAGAACCACCAGGAACTTTGTCTAGAAGTTTACCAGCTGCACGGAAGTGACCGATGTTCGTCATACAAGAACCGATGAATACTTCATCAATCTTGTCGCCTTGAACGTCAGAAAGCAGTTTCGCATCATCTGGATCGTTCGGGCAGCACAGGATAGGTTCGTTGATGTCAGCAAGGTCAATTTCATACACTTTAGTGTATTCAGCATCAGCATCAGCTTTAAGCAGTGATGGGTTCGCTAACCATTTTTCCATGTTCTCAACACGGCGCGCCATAGTACGAGCATCGCCATAACCTTGTGAAATCATCCACTTCAGCATGGTGATGTTAGAACGTAGGTATTCAGCAACTTTCTCTTCAGAAAGCGTGATCGCACAGCCTGCAGCAGAACGTTCAGCAGAAGCATCAGACAATTCGAATGCTTGCTCAACAGTTAAGTCTGTTTCCATTTCTGTTAAGTCGATCTCTAAGATACGACCAGAGAAGATGTTTTTCTTACCTTTCTTCTCTACAGTCAGGTCACCTTCTTTAATTGCGTAGTAAGGAATCGCGTGTACCAGGTCACGTAGAGTGATACCAGGTTGCATTTTACCTTTGAACTTCACAAGTACAGATTCAGGCATATCCAGTGGCATAACACCAGTCGCAGCAGCGAACGCTACCAGACCAGAACCTGCCGGGAATGAAATACCAATTGGGAAACGAGTATGCGAGTCACCACCAGTACCTACTGTATCTGGAAGAAGCATACGGTTTAACCAAGAGTGAATAATACCGTCGCCTGGACGTAAAGATACACCACCACGGTTCATGATGAAGTCAGGTAGTGTGTGTTGCATTTGCACGTCAACTGGTTTTGGATACGCAGCTGTGTGACAGAAAGATTGCATTACCAGGTCAGCAGAGAAGCCCAAGCAAGCCAGGTCTTTTAACTCGTCACGAGTCATAGGACCAGTTGTATCTTGAGAACCAACAGTAGTCATCTTCGGTTCGCAGTAAGTACCCGGGCGAATGCCTTGACCTTCTGGAAGACCACATGCACGACCAACCATCTTCTGCGCTAAAGTGAAGCCTTTGCCAGAGTCAGCAGGTTGTACTGGAGTACGGAATAAAGAAGATGGCTCAAGACCTAAAGCTTCACGTGCTTTACCAGTTAAACCACGACCAATGATCAGGTTAATACGGCCACCGGCACGTACTTCATCTAGAAGCACTGGAGTTTTCAGTTCAGATTCAGCAATTTGTTCGCCGTTTTTGAACGCAGTTACTTTTGCAGCAGCGTGATCGATTTTCAGTGTGATTTCATCACCCATGTTCATGTTAGAAACATCGATCTCAACTGGTAATGCACCCGCATCTTCCATGGTGTTGAAGAAAATCGGAGCAATTTTACCGCCTAAGCAGTAACCGCCGTCTTTTTTGTTTGGAATGTGTGGAAGTTCGTCACCGAAGAACCAAAGCACAGAGTTCGTTGCAGATTTACGAGAAGAACCTGTACCAACAACGTCACCAACGTAAGCAACCTGGTTGCCTTTCGCGATCAGTTCTTTAATTTGGTTTAATGGACCAACTTCACCAGGAACTTCTGGGTTGATACCATCACGAACGTTTTTCAGCATTGCATTTGCGTGCAATGGAATGTCTGGACGGCTCCACGCGTCTTGTGCAGGTGACAAGTCGTCAGTATTTGTTTCGCCTGTTACTTTGAAAACAGTCAGTTTGATTTCTTCTGGAACGTCTGGACGGCTAGTGAACCATTCAGCTTCAGCCCATGATTGAAGTACTGCTTTCGCATTGTCATTGCCCGCTTTTGCTTTTTCAGCAACGTCGTGGAATGCATCAAATACAAGCAGGGTTTTCTTCAGGGCGTCAGCCGCTAAACCACCAAGTTCAGCATTTTCCAGAAGTTCAACTAAAGGCGCTACGTTATAACCACCAAGCATAGTACCTAGTAAGTAAACCGCACGTTCTTTAGAAACTAATGGAGAAGTCGCTTCGCCTTTTGCAACAGCAGACAGGAAAGCAGCTTTTACATAAGCAGCTTGGTCTACACCCGCTGGAACACGGTTTTCAAGCAAATCAACCAAGAAAGCTTCTTCACCAGCTGGCGGGTTTTTTAATAATTCAACTAATGCAGCGGTTTGAGCATCATCAAGTGGCTTCGGTGGGACTCCGAGTGCGGCACGTTCTTCAACGTGTTGGCGGTAAGCTTCTAGCACGGTGTTATTCCTCTTTTTTAAAAAATTACCTGTGAATTCCAGCTTGTTCAAAGCTTCACAAGTAATATGGACTGCAAAATTTTACTAAAATTCCAGTTAAAAGTTAATGCAAGGAAGGTGTTTCTTTGTGATGCTCATTATTTTATAACTAAATGATGTTCATATTGTTTATACAATAATCAAGCGGAGCACGTTTAGACCCGTCATTGCTGCTTTTAATCCACTTTAACCGAATTCTAAATAGAAAAAAGGCAACACTATGCTGCCTTTTCCGGGTTCCAATTACTATTCAACCTTAGTGTACCGTTGTACTGTTTAAATATTGCTGCAGATGTTCGCGACTGCCCTCAAATTTGACCTGAATTTCATCTTCATGCAGGGTACTATGCCCGGCACTGGCAAAGGAGATATTGACCTGATAACGCTTGCTGTCAGCATCAATAAGTTGTTGAAAATAGACTTTATCTCCAATACTGAGCACATAATTGCTATTGCCAATAATGGTCACGCCCTGTTCATCTTCCAAGAGCAAATCTGCATGATGCAGATAACCAATCACGTCCATGATGTGCTCCTTTATTCTGGCTATTGTTAAATCCATTATTTATTAAAAAGATAAGCTTTTCTATATTGGTGCTAAAGAAAAGTGTCACAATATATATTTATATTGCTTAGGCTATTTAGAAGTAAGTAGAGGAAGAAATAGCAGACTCAATATCTGCTTAAAATATAAATCAACGCAGCGAATTTTGATTATTGTTATCTATATGCAGAAATAGTGAGCACAAAAAAATGCCAGATTACGGATATGTCATCTGGCATTTTAGGTTCATGACTTAAAAACGTCGATAATCCGGCATTTCGTCATACGGCGTAGCCAGACATTTTTCTGTATATTGCGCTTTAATTTTCTCACGCGCGGCATCTACATCGCCCTTCACTTCCTGTTCAGGCATGGCATAGACCGTTTCAATAATTTCAAAGATAAATTTGCGTGTGGTTTCATCTTCTACTTTGTCCGCATGAGCCAGTGCCTGATCTTTTTCAATGGCATTTTGACGATCCAGCATGATGGTTCGTGCTGCATTGCCAACACTGGTACAGTAACCTTTCCATTGCTCTTCCGGGGTTAAGGGCTTTTTCTCTGCACAGCCGGCCAATGCAATTACGGCAGCCAAAGCGAATAGTTTGTTCATGCATACTCTCCTATTTCCGTTATGATAATCAAAGTTATCGTGAATGAGAAATCAGCCAGAAAAAATGCGCTCGTGTTGAGCGCATTTTCAAGTTCAGATTAGACGGCTTAGAAACGCCAGTTATAGAAAATATCCACGGCACGTTCCAACGACTGACTGGCTTCCAGATACAGACGTTTGTTCATCTGATAGCGCAAGGTCAGCTTGTTCACCGGGGTAAACACGCCCACGCCATAACGGATAAACAGATCCGGAGTGATATAACCGGTCAGGCTGACCTGGGTATCATCACCCGTACCCTGTGCATCTAAAGCCAACCCACTTAAACCGAAGGTACGCCCAATCTGGTTGGTCAGGGCACGTGTACCCCCTAAGCCCATACTAATACCAGCCGCGGCAATGGTATTGTTGACGTCTGACTTAAAGCTTTCGGTCTGGCTTAAACCGCTGGCACCTTCGTTAATCCGGCCGGTAATCAAGGCATTTAATGCTTCTTGTTCAGATAAGCCTGCATCGTTATAGACCTGAATATTCGGACTACTGGCTGTGCCTGTGACTCTAAAGCCGACCATACTGCCCTGTACGTTTTTATTGGCATCCATGTCTAAAGTTGGGTTAGAAATTGGGCCATTAAAACGCGCAATTGCACGGTTCAAATCCAGACTTTGGCCATAGGCTTCAATCTTGACGCGCTGGCTAACCCCAATTGCACCATTGGCGCGCATGGCGGTTTCCAGACCACGCTGACTCAGATACAGACGGCCCACCAGAGGAATACGGCTGTCAAAGCCCTGGAAGATGACCTGATCACCCAGATTCAGTTCCAGATCGGCACGAATATCCCAAGGACGCGCAGAGCGTAATACCGCCAGCTGGTCTTGCCCTTCATGCACCACACGCACATCTGAAGACAGGCTCACCACCGGATCGGAAGCCTCAGGCATGGAAATTAACGCACGCGGTACATCGACCTTACCATTTAAGCTTAAGCGTTTCTGGGTCGGGAAAACCTCCATGGATAAATCCGGCGTCACAATGGCAGTAATTAGCGGCGCCTGACGTACCAGCAGATTATCCCCTTTTAAGTTCAGCTGAATTTTAGGTACGCCTTTCCAGTCAACACTACCGGTTAAATGCCCCACACCCTGACCGCTGTTAAATGCGGCATTAATTGTGGCCGAGTCCTGCCGAATCGAGGAATACAGCTGCACATTGGTCAGGTTCACCGGCAGGGAAATCATGCTGATGGCACCATCTTTCAGACGCATTTCACCGGTCAGTAATGGCTGGGTTAATGTACCACCGACCTTACCGGCAAAGGACAATACCCCGGCCATAGAACGCACATCGGCAATAAACGGCTTAAAGACTTTTAACTGCACTTCATTAAAGGCAATTTCACCGCGCATCGGCTTACGCTCGGTATACGGATCAATAATAACATTGGCATAACCGGCACCAATTTCCGGAGTTTTCACATCCAGTCGAATTTGCAGACCTTCGGCAATACTTTTAGCCACCACAGCCACCTGATCATAGCTTAAGGTCGAGCCCAGCTCTTGTGGGTCATCACCTGCCAGTCCAATGACCCCATTACGGGTTACCAGACGTGCATCAATTTTTGGCCGCTGACCTTGTGCCCAAGATGCTTTGGCATGTCCATTGACTTTACCGGTAATCGCCAGACCTTCCGGCATAAAGGCGGCAAAATCATTCAGGTCGACATTGCGGGTTACAAAGGACAGATTACCGCGGTTTTTATTGACCCGAATAGGCTGGTCAAAACACAACTGGCTTTGCTGGCTCATCCAGCAATGCGCACCCACAAACAGATCGCTGGTTTTGGTCTGGAAGATGACCGAGGCATTCTGACGCTGTACCAGACGGGTTCTTAAGGAGTCAAAATCACCTTTCTGGATTTGACCTAACCAGTTATTTTCGGCATTAAAACCGCCGGCCAGCTGCACATAGAAGCTACTTAAACGGTTTTCCGCTTTCACTTTCAGTAGATGCGCCTGACGGGTACCGGCCAGTGAAATCTCGCCTTTTTGAATTTCACGGTTGCCGCTACGTAAATTTTCCAGACTGGCCGTAAGCAAGGTCGGGGTATTTTCCGAGGTCGGTAATTCACCGCGTAAACGCATTTTACGCACGCTAAACAGGTTATTTAAACCAAAATCATCGACCACCAGATTGGCAGTGGCCTGCAGGCGCGGCTGTGACTGCACATTTAAATAGCCATAAGCACGGCCACGCAAACCGGCATACAGTTCGTATAGTGCTGGCGCATTCAGTTTGATTCTCAGGTTTTGTGCATTCCCGGTGGCCTGAATCTGGTTCTTGGCATAGGCCAGGTATAAATTATTGGCCTCAAACTGCTGTGGCAGGAAACCTTGCTGATTGGCATCCATTAACAGGGCCAGATTACCGGTACCACGCACCGGTTTATTGTTGATCATGCCGGCCAGATTAAGCTTTTCAATATTGATGCGTTTAAGCTGATCTGACCAAACCCCTTGGGTACGCACATTACCCGACAGCTCGCCGCGCACACTCGAAACAAAATAATGCGGCTTAAAGCGGATTAAAGAGGCGTTCAGGTTCCAGCCAATGCCATTTTTCAGGTTCAGCATCCCATTGGCCAAGATCTGCCCCGCCACACCGTCATGACGCAGATCTGAAATCTTGATCAGCTCTGGTGTACCCGACAGTTTTAGCTTTAAACTGCCCTGACTGGCTTCCAGCAGACTGCTGTTGAGCGCGCCATCATAATTGACCGCAAAGCTCTTGAAGCCACCACCCGCACGCTCATCATGGAACAGCAAGGCCACGGTACTGTTCCCGGTCAGATGCACCGTTTCATCCTGCTCAGCCAGACGACCGCGTAAATCAATATTGTTTAAATGAATAATCTGCTGGTTCGGACGGGCAAAACCATTGGCCTGCAAACGGCCATTCAGCAGATTGACCGGAGCAGCATCAGCAATAATTTGCGGATTAAAATTGTCCGCGTTTAAGGTAGCATTCCATTTGAGCTGGCGCTTGTCGGTTGGCAGTTCAATCAGCGCACGGCCCGTTAAGGTGCTGGCGCCGGCGTTATAGCTAAAGCTTGGTACATCCAGATTACTGTTCTTCAGATTCAGCTCGGCCTTGTACATACCCGCTGGTAAAGCACCCTGCTCATGCTGTGCCACCTGGGTTGCGACAAAAATCTTCTGCTGGCCTTCGACCAGGGCCATCTGCACATCACCCGATTCACTGGATAACCACCCGATATAAGGCATCGCGCGGTCAATATTGTTCCAGCGCACATCCAGCACCATGGGGTTTGGCTGGCGGTTTTTCGGCGCATTCTGATCCAGTTTCAGGTTCCAGGTTTCATAGCGGTCAAAATCGACCTGCGCCGTCAGATGGGTTCCATTTTCTAAATGGCCTTTAGAGGCAATTTGAGCATCCAGACTTGGCGGCAGAAAATCCTGCACCACCTGCGGAATGAGTGGGTCTTTCGGATTAATCTTGTCCAGGCGACCGGTGAGGTCCCAGCTGACGCGCTCGTTCCAGCCGACCACACCAGCCACATTCACGGCGCCCTGCATCAGCTGGCCATTTAAGTTGCTGATGTTCAGCTGATTGACCAGATCGGTATGCATAAGCGCGGTATATTGTCCTTTTGGAAGATCTTTACCCGTCAGATCGGTAGCGACATCTAAATCCAGACGTTTAATATCACCCTTAAACTTGGCTGTGCCGTCTTCTGTATACAGCTCCCAATCTTGTAACAGCGGCCAATGGTATTGATTGAACTGCAGCTCGCCAAACATGGGCACATTTTTACGCATCGGATGCAGCACCACCCAACCGGTGAGCAAATCGGGCGTATAGGTCGCCACCCCGGCCTGAATGGTATCTAAAGACCCTTTGGCGACGACTTTAATATCATGAATATTGAGGCTGTTGTTTAACGAAGGTAAATTCACATCGCCAATGGCATTCAGCGGATATTTGCCATAAAAATCCATATCGCCGCTGGCATTTTTGACCGACAGATAATCCATACGCATACTGGAATCTTCAAATTCCAGTTTGGTGCCCGACCACAGCGCATCGTTCAGGATCACATCATAAAAATTGACTTTGCTGCCACCTGAAGTCTGAATCAGCAAACGGTCCAGATCGGCATGATCAAGCCGGAGTACAAAAGGCAGACGGATTTCATTAAACTTGAATGGTCCATCACTTGGCGGTCCTTTGGTGGTAATTTGCAGATTACGCACATCGGCATGGGTAAAATGGATTTCCTTATTCAGCACGGCGCGCCAGCCCAGCATGACATCAGCGCGGTCAATTTTGACATCCACCGATTTCAGTGTGACCAGAATATTGCGCAGGATAATACCGCGCAATAAGTTCCCGCCTTCATATTCATACTGAATGATCTGCTGACGTTCCAGCACCCGGTCAAGCAGGAATTTACTGCCACGGTCGGTCGAGAACATGATTGCCAAAGCCGATACCAGCAACACCACCATAAACAGCAGTGACAACAAGGCACTTCTGACTATTCTGCGCTTTTTGGGTACAGGCGCGGGTGTATTTGGTTGCTGTTCAACTTCAGCCATAGTTCTCTCTAAATCTTAATTTTATAATTGCGAGCCAATAAAGAAATGCAGACGAATTGGATGATTCTCATCCGAAATGCCCGAAGCGACATCGACCCGAATCGGGCCAATTGGTGATGCCCAGCGTACCCCTAAACCGACACTGTATTCGGTCGGATTGCTAAAATCGGCATCATAGGCATTACCAAAATCGCTAAAAATTGCTGCGCGCCAGCCTTCCCTGAATTGATAGTTATATTCCAGTGAGCCAACCCCAAGTGCTTGTCCACCAATTTTAAAGCCATCAATTTGCGGAGACAGGCTCTTAAAGTCAAAACCGCGAATGGTCTGATCCCCACCGGCAAAGTAACGCAGATTATAAGGCACTTTGCTAAAATCTTCGGTCACGATATAACCCAAATCGGCACGACCGACAAACTGATGATCGTTATTTTCACCCAGAGAATAAATAAAACGCCAGCCGGCATTTAAGATTGCCATATCGGCATCGGACAACAGGCTTTCACTGCCAAGTTCAACTTTATAAATCTGCTTGAAACCACGGGTCGGATTGACACGCGGACTGCTGTCAGTACGCGACAGTTCATAACCAAACAGTAAAGATTGCTGCTCGGTGGAACCATTGCCAATAAAGGCGTCAGGAATCTTGTCAATATCGACCACACCGTTCTGGGTTAAACGGTCCAGACGGTAACGCAGACCATAAGCATGTTGCCAGCTGCCACGCGGGTTTTTAATAATCCGGTCGGCGCCGGCCACTGCCGATTCAATTAACAGGTCATTGCCGGCAGAAACATCGCTACGCTCTTCACGCTCATAACCGGCCACCAAAGTAATATAGTCATTCAGTGGATGATTATAGGGAATGCTATAGCGGCCATCTAAAGACTGGCGGATTTCAGATAGTTCCAGGTTGGCATCGAAGGAGTGACCACGACGGTTAACAATGGCCCGGCGATACTGGCCACGTACACGCATTCCGGTATCTGTGCCATAACCGGCACCGACTTCTGCACTGTTCAGCTTGTCGGCGTTCAAAGTCACAATCACCGGAATTTTCTTTTCCAGACGTGCCTGTTCTTTTAGCCGCTCTTCTTCTGATTGCTGGGTTTCCTGTTCGACCCGCAGCTGACGGATGTTTTCATTCTGCTCGGCTTCCTGAGTGCCGGCAAACTGGTCTTCATCCACCACTGACTGGGTCACTTCTTCAGTCGAGCTTAAATCTTTCTGGTCCTGAACCGGCTGGAAGTCTTCAGCGGAAAGTTTGCGCTGATCAACCAGGGCCTGAATATCCGGTGGCAACTCTGTTGGGCGTTCCAGCGGATCGGGACGCATGGTATCGACCAACGTATAGTTAAAATAACGTGAGTTGGTCAGGTTATTGGCCAGACCGTTGACCCGCCAGAAAGTATAATCGGCGCCATCTTCCCACGGCACCATGCTTTCCAGAATATCCATATCCAGAGGAAATTCTTTGCTCGGATCGCTCATCCGGAACTGGGCCGGCCCCAACGTATAACGCTCGCCGGTTTCATAGCGCAGATTAATATCGGCAGTATTTTGCGGCTGCGCCACTTTCACGTCATGCAGGCGCCAATAGCCATCAAAGAAACCGTTATTGGAGGCAGCATCATTAATCCGGGTTTTGGTCTCTTCATACAGACCGTGGTGAAACACATCGCCAACATCCTGATCGGGCAGGACGCGAATTACCTGGAACTGTGCCAGATTCTCACCTGGGCCGCTAAATTCAATATTCTGCTCCTGCACACGCACCGGTGTATTTGGTGTGACCAGAACCCGCACCCGGCTGTCATTCAGCTTTTCAAACTTGAATTCGGCATGATAAAAGCCGACGGCCTGTGCCGCCTGATTAGATAAAGAACGCAGCTGTGGTAAAGCCGAGGGAAAATCGGCAAAAGATTCCTGGGTAAAACTGGACAGTTTGCCGCGCACATTGGCACGCAGATTTTCCAGTGCCGTGGCATAGGCCTCTGCGGAAACTTCACCACTATTTTCGGCGCCGGTAATCACCACATCGGCACTAATCCGGGGCACCCGTGCAGTATTTAACTCACGCGGTGGACGTACCTTATACAGCAAGCGCCGGAAAAACCCCGGTTTATCGGCATCGGCCACTTCTGTATTCAGGCCCAATTCAGTCAGGGTTCGGCCGGAGGTATTCGCTTCCACCACAATCTGGCTGTCGGCGCGAATACTGTCCATGAGCTGGTCGACATTGACCGGAGACTGGTTAATTTCGGCCAGTTCCTGCTGGGTGGCATCATTAATCAGTACTTCGGTATTCTGCTCGGCGCGATACTGGCGTGCTTCCTGTTTGGCCTGTTCAGCGATCTGGAAAATTTCTGCGGCCATATTGGCATCGACCGGCATTACCGGTAAATCATCCAGATTTTCCAGTTCAATTGGCTGAAAAGCGTCTATCGGTTCACTGCTATTTTGCTGCTGTTGCAACATCTCCAGACTGTCCGGCTCAGTGCTGGGCACCTGAAAATTCTCAATTTTTTCTAATTCTTCAGGGGTATCTTTGCCTTGGCTGAGCGCCAGATCGCGAATTTCCTGTTTCATGTCGGCCGATGCGACCGGATCGCTCGCCGGTTCCGCCACTGCGGGAGGATTTTGACTAAAGCCCTGCTGTGCGACTAAACTTAAAAAGATGCTCAGACAAAGTTGTCTGGAATGCCTCCACTGAATTATGGCATGCATACTGTTAGACAGCGCAGACTTTTTAAAAGTTCGGTTCACAAGCATAGAAAACTCTAAATTTAATCTTTTTAATGGAAAAATCCGCAATGAAATGTTCGCTAACAGACTCTAATTTATTGGATTTTTTCAACAGTGAAAACACTGCAAAATATCATACATGATTTTCGGGCAATTATATCAATTGGTCACATTTCTTAATAAAACTAATGAAGTCCACTTCTTATGGAAAAAAATGAAAATTTGCTAGCCACACGACGCTTCTTGCCCATGTTCTGTACCCAGTTTCTGGGCGCGCTGAATGACAACGTGTTTAAGCAGGCTTTGCTGCTGGTGATTACCTATGGCTGGATCAGTCAGCAATCTGGCAGTATCAGCACCCTGAATAATCTGGCGGCACTGCTGTTCATTTTGCCCTATTTTATTTTCTCGGCCACAGCCGGACAAATTGCCGATAAATATGAACGCTCGCAGCTGGTGCGTTATTTAAAACTGCTGGAAATTGCGGTGATGTTACTGGCCACGGTCGGCTTCCTGATTGGCAACTTATGGTTGCTGATGTTTGCCCTGTTTTTAATGGGTACCCAATCGACCTTTTTTGGTCCCATCAAATATGCGATTTTGCCAGAAATCCTGAAACCGAATGAGTTGATGTCGGGAAATGCGCTGTTCCAGTCCGGCACCTCAGTTGCCATTCTGGTCGGGATGATTCTAGGCGGCGCGGTGATTTCCATCTCCGCTGGTAATTTACTCTGGATCAGCCTGACCGTGCTGGCTATTGCCGTGGTCGGTTATCTTGCCAGCCGTTTTATTTTAAAACAGCCGATTGCTGCACCGCAGTTACAGGTGGACTGGAACTTTTTCCGTACCAGTATTCAAACCTTAAAATATGCCAAAAACCTGCCGCTGATTTTTCTGATTTTACTCGGTAACTCCTGGTACTGGTTTTATGGCGCGACGTATCTGACCCAAATTCCGCAGCTGACCCAGCAAAACCTGCATGCTTCTGAAAATGTGGTCAGCTTATTGCTAACTTTCTTCTCGGTCGGGATTAGTGTCGGCTCATTACTCTGTCGTAAAATTGGCGGTACCGAGGTAAATATCAAGATGGTGCCGATTGGTGCAGTCGGTTTAACCGTATTTGCATTTTATCTGGCCGCCGCCCTGGCCTTTGTACCACCACAAACTGGCGAACTGCTGGGCTTAAGTGAAGTCTTTCAGCAAGGCTGGAGTTATTATCATGTGATGCTAGCCGTGACCTTGCTCGGTATTAGCGGTGGTTTTTATATTGTGCCCCTATATGCCATGATGCAGGCCTATTCACCGCGCTCGCATCGTGCCCGGGTGGTGGCAGCCAATAACATTTTAAATGCGATTTTTATGGTTTCTTCAGCCATCTTCTCGATTATTATTTTAAGCGTGCTGCAAATTGACCTTAAAATTCTGTTTTGTATTACTGCTGTTTTAAGCGCCATATTCACCATCTGGCTCTTGTTTAAACTCAAGTCTATGCTTGATACTGCAGCAGACCCTCTGGAGGATTAAATTCATGCGTCATTACACCGGTCTCGACAAGTTTATTCATTCATTTGATCAGGCCTTACGCAGCCTGGTTCCGGGTGTCACCTCGGCTCAGCGCGATAATCCTGGGCAAAATACTCCAACTCAATTAGCAGTGAGTGAAGCGCGTCATGTGGCGGGATTAATGCGGGTCAATCATAGTGGTGAAGTTTGTGCGCAGGCGCTGTATCATGGTCAGGCACTGACAGCGAAGCTCCCGAATGTACGCCGCGAAATGGAACAGGCCGCCATTGAAGAACAGGATCATTTGGCCTGGTGTGAAGACCGTTTAAAAGAACTGGATAGCCATACCAGCCTGCTCAATCCGGTCTGGTACGGACTATCTTTTGGCATGGGCGCTATTGCCGGAATTGCCGGAGACAAATATAGCTTAGGTTTTGTCGCTGAAACTGAGCGTCAGGTCAGCCTGCATTTAGAAGATCATATTCGTCAATTGCCAGCACATGATGAACGCTCGCGCAAAATTCTGGAACAAATGAACGAGGATGAGCTGCATCATCGTGATACGGCGCTAAATGCAGGTGGGGTTGATCTCCCTGCGCCTGTACGTATTGCTATGACCGGTATTTCAAAACTGATGACCAAGACTAGTTATTATATTTAAGCGTTTTATCTTCATCATGTTTGATGAAAGATTCCAAAAACAGCCTGCATCCTCGCAGGCTGTTTTATCATGCGTGTGCAAGCTTAAGTAAAATCAACACGACCAATTTATCTACTTAATTTAAAAAGCCCGGTATAAAAACCGGGCTTGCTGATAAATCATGTCATCTTCAGGCTGAACATTGAATTACAGGAAATGGATGGGGCTGATGAGCAAATGCCGCATTGTGCCACAGCTCGAACATCGGGATTTTCACATCCAGCGCCAGTGGTAATTTTTTCGGATTAAATTGCATTTGCTCCAGGCTTGTCCCCCAAGCAATTAAATCCACATCTAAACTGATTTGATGTGAAGGTCGTACCCGCCCGGAATCTGCTTCTAACTGTTTTAGCAAGGCCAGAATCTGCTCGACACTGTGTTCACTCTTGAGCAGACAGGCGGCATTCCAGTAATCCGCACCAATCCCATCCCGGCACGGAATCAGATAAATCGAGGAACACTGCAAACGCCCCAAACGCGACAGCGCAGCAAATGCCTGTTGAAAATGCTGTTCAGGATGAGAATTACTCGCCAGTGCTAGGGCGAAAATCGTTTCGGTGGCGTTCAAGACGAATTCCTACAGATTGGGCTTGCGGGATAATGGCAGGCTTGCGGATGCTAATCATAATCGATTCAACTGTAGGATAGTGAGCAAAAAGTGCATCCAGCACCAGCTTTGCTGCATGTTCAATCAATTTTGGCTGAGCGGCCTGAATCACTTGCGCAGAAATTTCGCAAATTTCGGCATAGTTCAGGGTATCTTCCAGTTCATCAGAACAGGCAGCCTGCTCCAGACTGCACTGAATGCTTAAGTCCAGCAGCAAAGGCTGGATAATCTGACGCTCCCAGTTAAAACAGCCCACCACTGTTTCGACCTTTAAGCCTTCAATAATAATTGCGTCCATCGGATTACTCGGGCGTGTATAACGTGAATCATCGCCTGCCTGCTACATTAGCATCACGTGTCACTTTGCGATGTAGCAGCAACAGCTTGTTATATAAAAGCTGGGCGATGTCTATAAATTAATGTTTGAGCAGCAGATTCGGGTCCATACTTTGTACCATCTGCAAGCGCTGGTCGGCATAAATGTCAGTATACGGCGCCAGGATACGCATGAAACGGTCAAAGTACAGCATTTGCTTGAACAGCAGCGCAAAATCACGCGGGAAACGGATGCCATGACGTTCACCAACCGCCACCATATCCATCATGATGTCATTTAAATCGGCCGGATTTGAACTGAGGATTTCCTGGGGATCGGCCAGCAATACACCACTAAACAGACGTTCCAAATCTTGCGCCAGAATTTTAGTGTCAATCTGGGTATCGGTCATGCCCATTTTCAGCATGTTTTCCGCCATCAGCGTGTAGTCGGTATTCTGCAAGGCATCCATAAAGGCGATACAGGCCGTCCAGACTTCAGGCTTCAGCTGCCCGACAATACCAAAATCAATAAAACCGACGCGGCCATCTTCCAGCAGCATCAGGTTGCCAGCATGCAGGTCGGCATGGAAACTGTTACACATCATCAGGCTGCCAAACCAGGTATTCATGGCGGTAATTAACACCTGCGACGGGTCTTTGGCATACTGTTTTACCACTTCAAAATCGGTTAAAGGCACCCCGAAAAGACGCTGCATGGTCAACACCCGGCGAGTGGAATACTGATGATAAACCTTCGGCGCTGTTGCAGCCTGATTCTGGGTCAGGTTCAGATAATTGACAAAATCATCCAGGTTTTTGGCTTCTTCAATAAAGTCGACTTCGCGCACCATACGGACTTTAATTTCTTCGACAATATCGGCCAGAGAGGCGAATTTTACTTTTGGTACGGCTTTTTCCAGCAGCTTGGTGGCCCAGTGCAGCACATTCAGGTCAGTATATAAAATGGTTTCCACACCCGGTTTCTGGACTTTAATCACCACATCTTCGCCCGAGACCAGCTTGGCAGCATGCACCTGGGCAATGGAAGCCGAAGCCAGCGGGGTTTCATCAATCGAGGCAAAAATTTCGCCTAAATCACGCCCGGCGAATTCTGAAGCCAGCACCTGCTGTACATAGCTAAACGGCAATGATGGAGTTTGATCTAAACAGCCCTGAAACTCTTCCACATACTCACGTGGAAACAAAGATGGCGTGCTGGCAATAAACTGTCCCAGCTTGATATAGGTTGAACCGAGCGATTCAAAGGTTTCACGCATCAGTTTGGCATTGCTGGGTTTTTCAGTCGCATATTTCAGGCCGGCTTTGGCCGCCACGACCGCCGTTTCGCCCATACGCGCCACGGAACGAAGGCCATCTAACCAGATATTGTTTTTCATAATGTCTTCGATGAAATTAAATTTGAGTCAGTGTAGCAAAAAATTGATGTCAGATAGATTTATCTTGCCTGACAGCATGGGCAATTTCGGTCTTTTTCAAACGCCAGCAGGCGCTGTTTTAAACTCAGCCCATCCCAGAGCAGCAGCTTCTGTTTTAACGCAGCAATTCCCAGACCTAAATAGATCAAGGTATGATGCGCCTGTAAACTGGCCATCACATTCGGAGTCGTGGCCAGCACACCAGAATCGGCGCAGCGCAGGCTTTCATTGGCCTGATCTTCTTTTGGAAACAGGCATTCATAGCAGGCCGAATCGCCTTCCACCATAAACAGCTGGCCCTGAAAACCAATAGCCGAGGCGCTAATCAGCGCCACCTGATGCTGCACACAAACACGGTTGACCAGATAACGGGTACTGAAATTATCGCAGCCATCCAAAACCAGATCCTGCTGGGCAATCAGTTCGGCGGCATTGCTGTCATCCAGTTTGGCTGTGATGGCATGTACCTGAATATACGGATTAATCTTTTGCAGACGCTTGGCCAGAATGTCGGCCTTATAAAAACCTAGATCTTCTGCGCTATAGGCAATTTGACGTTGCAGGTTACTGACTTCAATCGTATCGGCATCAATAAGGGTGATTTTTCCGACCCCGGCGCGCGCCAACAGTTCGGCACTGCTACAGCCGATACCACCACAGCCGACAATCAGCACATTGGCCAGTTTTAATTTTTCCTGCGCTTCGATGTCCCAGCCATCCAGCAAAATCTGGCGACTATATAAATGCATTTCTGCATCGCTCAGTTCCTGCCAGTTATCCTCAAGTGTCACCATTTATCTTCCTGTTTTTTGCTGGCTATAGTGTAATTCGATTGATTTTTTTTAACAGCCTTACCCGCTGTTTTTTCGGTGTTCGCTGCCCTTCGTTTTATGTATAGCCTCTTGGTCTGGATGATATGTAAACAACTGTCTTGCCTGATGCGATTTTGTTGAGCGCAGATATTGTTTTACCCTGAATCTGTATGAGTTAGGTGAGACCGCTACGCGAAGCACAAAAATCGTTTTACTCTGCTTGTGAATGAGTTCTTTTGCGTAAAAGCGCATTTACTGACATCAGGAGCAGAGCACATGAACGATCAACATAACCGCGACAAATTATGGGAACTGATTAAAGATGTACGCTTCACCATGATCAGTCACCACACCGAAACCCAAGAAATTCATGCACAGCCAATGACCATGCTCAATTCTGAAAAGCTGCATGAACGTCAGAATTTGTATTTTATTTTGCGTGACAGCAATGATCTGGTTACAGCAGTGACCAGCGGCCGTAACCAGATTGGTCTGGCGTTCTCCAAACCCTCAGACGGGATTTATGTGTCGATGAGTGCACATGCGCAAATCAGTACAGATCGTGCCCTGATTGATCAGCTCTGGAATCCATGGGCGGAAAACTGGTTTAACGGCAAGGATGATCCTTCGGTGCGTGTTCTGGTGGCAGAAGCGATTAGTGCCGAATACTGGAATGTCACCGACAATAAAGTCACCCAGTTATTTAAAGTACTGAAAGGCAATCTGACCGGTAAAACTGGTGAACCCAATTCTGAACACCAGAAAATGGATTTATAACAGCCACATATACGCCTTGAAATAGCCATAAAAAAAGTCACGCTTTGACCTGTATTTTGCAGATTCTTGCGTGACTTTTTATAGATAAAAATAAAACTGATAAAAATCAATATCAAGAAACCAAATGTAATGACATACAAATTACATAAATTAAATAATTTTAATTGTCTTCTATCTCCTCTTAACTGACTTTTTCCAACAGTATCTGTTTATCAATTTCCTGCTGCTTAAGGATATTGCGTTGAATCTTGCCGCTGGAGGTTTTGGGTAAAGCCTCGACAAATTCAATCTCTTTCGGATAAGCATGTTTGGATAAACGTGAACGCACATAATGCTGTAGTTTTTGTTCCAGTGCCGGACTTGCAGCAAATTGTGCTTTTAGCACCACAAAGGCTTTAACGATTTCAGTACGCGCCGGGTCCGGTTTACCCACCACCGCTGATTCCAGCACTTCCTCGCATTCCAGCAAGGTGCTTTCGACATCAAACGGTCCGACCCGATAGCCCGAAGTTGTAATGACATCGTCTGCACGCCCAATAAAATCAATTCCGCCCAGCTCATTTAAACGCACCGTATCACCGGTTAAATAGTACTGGCCCACAAAGGATTTACGGTTATGTCCGGCATAGCCTTTAAACCACATTAATGGAGATTGTGATTCATCCAGCGCCAGCGTGCCAATTTCACCCGCGGCAACTTCCTGATGCTGTGCATTTAATACCGCAAAACGATGTCCCGGAATGGCATAACCGGCCGAGCCCACTTTTTTGTGATGTTCCAGCGCATGATGATTGGCAATCACCATGCCCAGTTCAGTTTGTCCGTACTGATCGTAAACATTGACCTCGAGATCCTGTTTAAACCAGTGAATAACTTCTGGGGTTAGTGGCTCACCGGCACTGCTGACCACGCGCAAGGTTTTAGGTACACCGGCAAATTTTTCTTTAAAGCCAAAGAACATACGAAAGGCTGTTGGCGAACCGGCCAAATTGCTGACCTGATATTTTTGAATGACTTCCAGTGCATGATCGACACTAAATGGTCGTTCATCCATGATAATACTATGCCCCAGACTGAGCGGCCCGGTAATGCCATAATACAGCCCATAAGCCCAGCCCGGATCGGCCAGATTCCAGAACGAATCTTCAGCACGTAAATCCACCGCATGCTGCATATAACCTTTAAAGGCCAGCAAGGCTTTTAAAGGCACCGGTACCGATTTTGCCAGACCCGTAGTACCCGAAGTAAACATCATCAGGAAGTCATCTTCAAAGCTGCGCAGTACCGGCTCAAAACTGGCAGAATGCTGATTCAGCTGCTGCCAGAAATCGGCATCACTTGTTCCAGCGGCTTCGGCACCGACGGTTAATATACCAATCTGCTGCAACGAACTGAGTTTGGCGCGCTGCTCGGTATGGGTCACAATAAAGCGGGTATTGGCAGCCTCCAGCCGGTGTTCAATCGCTTTCGATTCAAAGGCCGTAAATAGCGGCTGATAGACCGCGCCCATCCGCCAGGTGGCCAATACGGTAATCAGTAATTCCGGAGTACGTGGCAGCAGACCGGCAATACAGTCGCCTGCTTTTAAACCCATGGCCTGAAAATAATTGGCCAGCTTGCCCGAAGCCTCAGCCAGCTGATCAAAGCTCCAACGGGCTGATTCACCCTGCTTACCTTCCCAGATCAAAGCGGTGTGCTGCTGTCCAGAATATCGGCCACAGCATTCGGTATAGGCATTCAGTGCCTGTGCCGTTCCCTGTAACTGGGTAGCAATCAGTTGTTCCAAATTAAAATCTTGATAGGCGTCTTGCAACGTTTTCATGGGGGCAACCTCTTATCCTTCGGGGCGATTGATCTGCAAAAACATCCGTATTGCAGAACGTGTTCCTTGTTGTTTTCATGCCATCGGGCTGATGGTCTGCAGTCCATCCGACTGCAGGGTTATTTCTTATACTGCTATTTTTAGGTTGTGCCCATGCAAAGTGGTCTTCACATGGGAGATGGGTTAGATGATGAATAGCATCTTATGCTTCAGTTCAGCATAAGGACGGCGCGACTGCAATTTCCATTGGCCTCAATCGTGATGCCGTGTTTGGACATATTGCTGTATCAACGTCGGTTTAAGGCTGGGTCACAGCCCGGGCGATTACCAAACGCTGAATATCCGAAGCACCTTCATAAATCTGGCTAACCCGAACATCGCGGTAAATCCGTTCCACCGGGAAGTCGGACACATAACCATAACCGCCATGAATCTGGATGGCATCGGAGCAGACGCGTTCTGCCATGGTCGAGGCAAACAGTTTGGCCATTGAGGCTTCTTTTAAACATGGCAAACCGGCATCTTTTAGGCTGGCTGCATGTAGAATCAACTGACGCGCCGCTTCAATTTGCGTGGCCATATCGGCCAGACGAAAAGCCACTGCCTGATGTTGCACGATCTCAACCCCAAAGGCTTTACGTTCATTGGCATATTCCACGGCGGCATCTAAAGCAGCACGCGCCATCCCCACCGATTGGGCAGCAATCCCGATCCGGCCTGACTCCAGATTGGACAAAGCAATTTTATAGCCTTCGCCTTCCTGACCGAGCAGATGATCAGCTGGAATACGGCATTGATCCAGCACAATAGTCGCCGTATCGGAACAATGCTGCCCCATTTTGTCTTCTAAACGCGATACGATATATCCGGGGTTCTCGGTCGGGACCAAAAAGCAGGAAATGCCTTTTTTGCCAGCAGATTTATCGGTCACAGCAAAGACCAAAGCCAGCTGGGCGTGTTTACCGGTGGTAATAAACTGCTTAGTGCCATTTAATATCCAGCTGTCACCATCACGTTCAGCCTTGCATTCGATGGCACTAGCATCGGAACCGACTTGCGGTTCGGTCAGGCAAAAACAGCCTAACCATTCACCGGTCGCCAGTTTGGTCAGATAATGCTGTTTTTGCGCTTCAGTGCCATAACGCTGAATGATGCCGCACGGTAAAGAGTTTTGCACACTCACAATCGTCGAAATCGCACCATCTCCTGCGGCAATTTCCTCTAAAGCCAGCACCAGCGAGATATAATCCAGACCGGCACCACCCCACTGTTCCGATACAGTCATACCCAGTGCACCTAAAGCGCCCAGCTCTTTCAGTTCCTGTGCCGGAAACTGTGCGGTTTTATCGCGTTCGGCTGCGGTCGGTTTCAATTTCTCCTGCGCATAGCTACGCATCATGTCCTGAACCATTTTTTGTTGTTCATTTAAAATCATTGCTTTCTCGTTCTCATTACGTTGGATTCGGCTGAAGTACGCTGGCTGATCTAAAAACTTGGGGGATGGTCTAGCTGCAGCATCAGCACGACAACCAGACCAGATGGGTTTATCTTATTTTTATTTACTTAGGCTATTTATTTAACCCAGCAAAGGGCTGCTTTTTTAAGTATTGTACTTATTTAGGCTGCATCCGGATCGCACCATCCAGACGAATCACCTCACCATTCAAATAGCCATTTTCAAAAATCTGTCCTACCAACTGGGCAAACTCATGTGGCTTAGCCAGACGCGGTGGATATGGCACCATCTGCCCCAAAGCATCCTGCACATGCTGTGGAAAGGCTTTCAGCATTGGTGTTTCCATAATCCCCGGTGCAATGGTCATCACGCGGATCGATTCACGGGCCAGTTCACGCGCTAGCGGCAAGGTCATCGCCACAATCGCACCTTTGGACGCAGAATAGGCCGCCTGACCAATCTGTCCTTCATACGCCGCCACTGAAGCGGTATTGACAATTACACCGCGCTCTTCTTCACCAGCTTGCAGTTGATATTTGGCCATCAGCTGCGCAGCAAAACGAATCATGTTAAAGCTGCCACTGACATTAATGTCCAGCACTTTCTGGAACATGCTTAAGCTATGTAAGCCTTCTTTGCCCAGCACTTTGGCTGAAGGTGCGATGCCGGCACAGTTGACCAGACCATTTAACTGGCCATAGTGCTGCTCAATCTCGGCAAAGAATTGCTCTACCGCGGCTTCATCGGTCACATCCAGCGCCTTAAACTGGGCTTTTTCACCCAATTGCTGTGCCATTTGCGTACCCAGCTCCTGATTCATATCGACCAGAATGACATTGGCCCCCTGCTCCACCAGATACTGTGCAGTAGCAGCGCCCAAACCAGATGCACCACCGGTAACCACACATACTTTTCCTTGAATCTTCATTTTATTTTCCCAAATAGTTTTGTTATCAATGACACATACTCGACTTAAGATGCAGAGTAATCAGACTCCAGCTTGAGTACAATTTCCAAATACAGCATCCTGCATGATGCCTTTGAACAATAGCATTTTTAACATAATTTTAAATTGAATAGACACGCGATGACGCCATCCCATTTGCATTATAGTAAAGGCACCATTTCTATTGCACTGGTGCATGAAGCACTGCAAGCCGCCCAGCAGCAAGGGGTGGAAATTCACTCCATTCTGACCCGGGCCGGTATTCCGCTGGAGCTGATGCATTCGGCCAAAGCGCGGGTGTCGGTGCTGCAATATGCGCAGCTGTGGATTGCCCTGGCCGATGCCATGAATGATGAGTTTTTTGGTATGGACAGCCATCCGCTGCGCCGTGGCAGTTATCGTTTATTGTCCAAATGGGTCTACTCTGCCGATACCATTGAAACCGCACTGAAAGAGATTCTAAAGTTTTTCAACCTGATTCTGGATGATCTGCGCGGGGAACTGCAGCTCAACAAAGATGCTGCTGTGCTGACCCTTCATGATCGGGCGCAGCCCAAAGCCATGTTCAGTTATGCGACTTATTTAATGCTGGTGCATAGCCTGATCTGCTGGCTCAGTGGACAGCGCATTGTCATTCAAAAAATCGAACTAAAATGCCCGGCTCCAAGCGATGATGCAGATTATCGGGTGCGCTTTTGTGAAAACATTCGCTATGAACAACCCGACAACCGAATCTATTTTGATGCGCAGGCTTTGGGTCTAAAAATCAAGCAGGATGAGCGCAGCTGGAAACGCTTTTTACAGCAAACCCCGTATAACCTGCTGGTGCGTTTTAAAAATCCGCATGCGTTAAGCACGATGATTCGCAAACAACTGATGCAGCGTCCGCCAAGTGAATGGCTGGAACTGCATGAACTGACCCGACAACTGAATATGTCAGGCGCCACTTTTCAGCGCCGTTTAAAACAGGAAGGTACCAGCTATCAGCAACTGAAAAATGAAATCCGCCGCGATACCGCGATTGAACTGCTCTCGAAAACCGAGCTATCGCTACAAGATATTAGTGAACGGCTGAATTTTCATGATCCAAGTGCCTTTCACCGAGCCTTTAAAAAGTGGACTGGCTTAAATCCGGGGGCCTACCGGCAGAATCAAAGCTAGCCGTTATTTATGCTGATATTTTTAACTCAGAACTTTTAAATATAAGTTGCAATATGAAGCACTTGGCATTTCAAGTGCAGTATTTGAACCGGTCATTCATCGTAACAGCATTGCCAATCACCCCAAAATAGATTAATTTTCACTCAATTTATCGCATAGATTCTATGCAATTTTGGCTGTAATCCCTCCTCCTCCTTGTTGTACTCCATCTTTAGAGGTTCCCATGCTTAAGATGATTGATGTGCTTGCACAAAATCTGGTTCAAAATTTTAATCACGCACTTTCTACTCCTTCAGAGCAACTTGATGAATTGCTGAATCAAGGCATTCTCAACACCTCTGAAGATCAGTTACGTAATGCGATGGCGGCATTTTTTGATCGTGAAGATGCGCTAGAAGCGGCACAAGCCTTAGATATTCCTCCGGAAGATCTGCACGCCTTACAAGCAGGCTTAGCACTTAAAGATGAAAACCTGAGCGAAACGGCAAAAATTGTAGCGCTGTGTCTGGCTTTAGAAACCGATAGCCTGGCTCAGATGGAAGTATCTGACTGTCTGCAAGATTATCCAATGTAAATCTTGAGCAGTTACCCAACGCCTTATTCAAGTGACGCTACGGCGTCACTTTTTTTGACTGGATTATACTGAATCATCCCAACGTATACGGCTTGCATTGCCTTGTCCGGCTATGGAACACTACGGCTGAGCATCCGCGCAGAAGCACTATGATTATTCGGGATAAAAGCAACAGTTTCGCATTACTTTTTGCATGGTCAGGCACCATCTTGCCCAAGGTCATGCCGGCCTTAATGATGGTGGTGTTCATTTCCACCGTGCTGGTCTATCTGTCCTCGCATCATTATGTACAGGCGCCGGCCGTGCCCGCGATTGGCTTTACCATTTTCGGGGTTATCCTGTCGATTTTCCTCAGTTTCAGAAATACTGCCAGTTATGAACGCTGGTGGGAAGGCCGCAAATTATGGGGGCAGCTGATTGCCACCTCACGCCATCTTGCCCGTGATTCCTATGTGTTGCCGCCCGCCGAACGTCAGGTGCTGATGTATCGGGTAATGCTGTTTAGCAATTTACTGAAAAACCGGCTGCGCACCCAGAATGAGCCGATTGATTTTTATCATAACAAGGTCAATTTAAGCCCGGCCGATTATCAGGCGCTGTTTGGGCATATTAATGCCGCCCAGTTTATTCTGGAACAGATTCAAAAAGATCTGGTCAAGGCCCTGCACAGCGGCGAACTGTCAGATATTGTCTATCACGGCCTGAACAAGCACATTATCAGCTTAGGGGATATTCAGGCCGGTTGTGACCGGATTCTGACCACACCTTTGCCGTTTTCGTATTCGGTATTGCTACACCGCACCGTGTACTGTTTCTGCTTTATTCTGCCTTTTAGTTTAGAGGCGAATTTAGGCATCTGGACCCCCATTCTGGTGGGATTAATTGCCTATCTGTTTTTGGGTTTGGATGCCTTAAGCGAACAACTGGAAGAGCCATTTGGCCTGCAAGATAATGACCTGCCACTGAGTGCCATGGTCCGGCTGATTGAACGGGAAATGCTTAGTGCCTTGGGTGAAGAATTACCTCCGGCCATTCAGGCGATTAAAGGCAACCTGACTTAATCGCCGAGTTGGCCGATAGTCACCCGATCATTACCGCCATAATCCAGAATGGTGCGTACCGCAACAAAACCGGCATCGTTAAAGATATTTTGCACAGCTACTGCCTGATCATAACCATGCTCTACAGCAATCCAGCCTTGCGGTTTTAACCAATGCTTGCCTTGCTGAATAATAATCTCAAGATCAGATAAGCCCTGCTTGGCCGCCACTAAGGCCCGTTCAGGTTCGGTGGCCAAATCTTTCATATGTACATCATCAGCCGCAATATACGGTGGATTCGACACAATCAGATCAAACCTCGGCTCGGCAGGAACGCCTAAAGCAGCAAACCAGGCGCCCAGCTTAAACTCTACCCGCTCCAAGTTATGCGTCTGCGCATTTTCTTTGGCAACCGCCAGAGTCGGCGGATAAATATCGGTTGCAGTCACCTGCCAATCCGGACGTTCCGATGCCAAGGCCAAGGCAATCGCACCGGTGCCGGTACCCAAGTCGATAATCGCCGCTTGTGCCGGTAAATCCAGTTGCAAACAGCTTTCTACCAGTACTTCGGTATCTGGTCTTGGCACCAGGGTATCTGGTGTGACTTTTAAATCCAGTGTCCAGAATGGCTGTGAACCGGTGACATAGGCCAAGGGTTCACCTGCTTCAATCCGGGCAATACCCGCAAGATATTGCTGTTCCTGTTCTGGGCTTAGCTCACGATCGGCCTGATATTTCAGCGCCAAGGCAGATAAACCTAGAATATGCTCCAGTAGCCAGAGATTTTCCTGACGTTCGTAGCTGTCTGCTACGCCACGAATGGCCAGTGCATCGGCAATTTTCATTAGCCACCATTTTGCTGGGCAAGTAAAGCCAGCTGATCGGCCTGATATTCACGGTGCAGGCTGTCCAGCAATTCGGTTAAATCACCTTCCATCACTGCATCTAACTTATATAAAGTTAAGTTAATACGATGATCGGTCATCCGCCCTTGCGGATAGTTATAGGTGCGAATACGCTCGGAACGGTCACCGGAACCGACCAAGTCACGACGCATTTCCGAAGTGGCAGCATCTGCTGCAGCACGTTTGGCATTTTCCAGACGTGAGGCCAATAAGGCCATAGCTTTGGCTTTGTTCTTGTGCTGCGAACGTTCTTCCTGACATTCCACTACCGTTCCGGTTGGAATATGGGTAATACGCACCGCAGAGTCAGTTTTGTTGACGTGCTGACCACCGGCACCCGACGCGCGGTAGGTATCAATACGTAAATCTGCCGGGTTAATATCCACCGTGGTATCGACATCAATTTCAGGCAAAATAGCCACGGTACAGGCGGACGTATGTACACGGCCTTGCGATTCAGTTGCCGGAACACGCTGGACACGATGTGCGCCACTTTCAAATTTCAGGCGGCCATAGACCCCGTCACCATTAACCAGACAAATCACTTCTTTATAGCCGCCGTGTTCGCCTTCGTTTTCTGACAGCACTTCAATACGCCAGCCTTGAGATTCGGCATATTTGCTGTACATGCGGAATAAATCGCCGGAGAAAATTGCTGCTTCATCACCACCGGTGCCGGCACGAATTTCCAGATAGGCCGAGTTGGCATCATTCGGATCTTTAGGAATCATCAGGATGTTTAAATCCGCTTCCAGCTGTTCAATCAGTGCCTTGTTTTCCTTGATCTCTTCCTGCGCCATCTCTTTAAAGTCAGGATCGGACAGCATTGCTTCAGCCGTTTCAATATCGGCTTCGGCCTGGGTATATTTGCCCCAGACTTCGGTAATTTCGCTCAGGTCATTGTGTTCGCGCGACAGCTGGCGAAAGCGTTTGTTATCGGAAATGACTTCAGCATCGGCCAAGAGTGCTGTTAATTCTTCGTGACGGTCAGAAAGTTGATCTAATCGTAAACGTAACGATTCTTTCATTGTGCAAATTATCTCAATATACAGGCTGTCGCCCTAATTCAATAAGGCCAGCGAAATCAAAAAATTGCCATAGTTTAACGATTCTGGCCAGCAAATAACATCTTTATTCGTAGCAGAAACTGCGTGGTTGATGGCCAAATCCAGCAAATACGCTACAGCGTGCAAGAGATGCATCCTGCCTCTTTCAATTTAAAGTCTGGGCTGCCGATAAAATCGACAGTTTTAATACAACTTATACAAAGCCGAAACCAAAGCACTGAATTATGAAGGTGCCTCTCCATATTTGCAGGGAATCCTTTTGTTACATTTACTGCCATCAAATGACATTAAAAAGTCCGCTCTTGGACATGGAGTGAATATGAAACTCAATGCTGTTTTATTAAGTGCAACGCTTGCTGCCACTTCTTTCATGACGGTGAATGCACATGCTGACAATGCGACCCGTGTAGCTGCAGCCAGTGCCTTAGGTAGTGTCGCAGGTACAGCCTTAGGTAAAAACATGGGCGGTACCACGGGTGCAACCATTGGTGCGGCTTTAGGTGGTGCAGGTGGCGCAGCTGTAGCCAGTAACAAACGCCATCGTACTGAATCTGCCATTGGCGGTGCCTTAGGTGGCGGTGCGGGTTATACCGTGGGTCAGAACATGGGCGGTACGAATGGTGGTTATATTGGTGCAGCGCTCGGTGCAGCCGGTGGTGCAGCGCTGGGTAACAAGATTTCCAAAGATAAAGAATACGACCGTTACCAGGAACGTAAATGGAAGAAAAAACGTCGTCGTTAATTCTCCCCTTGTAAAAAAGCATCTTCAGGACATTGCTGTCCCACAATTTTTCACAAGAGGAAGCTCATTTGAGCTTCCTCTTGTTTTATGGGTATTTTATCGGGTGAAAATAAAGCTTTTAAAGTTCTTCTTTCAAACAAATTCACTTGAATTATTC
>NZ_VPBT01000020.1:0-54874 GCF_013418555.1 Acinetobacter sp. YH12134
CCATTTCACTAAAAACTGCTCGAGGTACACCAACCAAGCGCTGGAATTCAGAATCTGAAAAACGATTTAATTTCTGATATTTCATGAAATCTATAATGAGGCAGTTTTTACTTTCGCAAGAGGTCTATTTTTTTGAAAAGAAAAATCAAGAAAGACCTAGCCCCTATCTATTTGATCCTAAAAAATCTTTATTACAATTTATTTAAAATATCATCCATTAATTTGATATTTGAATTAATGTTTCTAATATCATTTTCTAGTTTTTCTTTATGCTTAATAAAGTATTTCTCTAAGGTACTATCACTTACAAGCAATGATTGTAAAAACTCAATATTATTCTCTTTATCTTGGATCTGGTCCAAGAATTCAAGCTTTTTCTGGTTGAAAGTACCTTCAAGTTTTTGCTTCTTTAAGCGGCCTCTAAGCTCGTTTAGGCGTGGCGTTTCAGAATATAAAAAAACACCTTTTTTTGTATTTTCAGAAGCTACTGATAGATACTTACATCGCCTTAAAACTTTTAGACCAGAGTACATCAGACGCCTAGATTTTTCATTCCTACTAGCCTGCTTGATATTTATTTTTTCCCAAAATTTTTTAGCTTCCCAATTTTGAACCGTATGATTATCAAAGAGTTCTAAAAACTCATCGTACAAAGGCAGATGAATAGATCTTGGCATTAAATAAGCTCATCTCAAAAAGAGGATTATAATCCGTGGATCTATAGTCATCAATTGTTGATATTTCTGTTTTTTGAGCAGTTGATTTCAAATGTCAGAATTATCTTTAAAAATTGGTCATTTAATTCGAGAAAAAAGAAAAGAAAAAAATATCACGCAAGAGTCTCTATCACTACAGTGCGGAATAGATCGCAGCTATATGGGTAGAATTGAACGTGGTGAAGTGAATATTACTGTCGAAAAACTCTATGAAATCGCTATAGCTCTGGAATCGAGCCCTAAAGAGTTACTCCCTTAAAAAGCATTTCTTTCACTTTCTTTTTCCAGTGCCATAGCCACCATAAACACGTTGTCCTCCAATATACATTGAGGATGCTCCATCTATAAGATCTAAAGAGTCCCGAGATTCTCTAATAACATTCATTTTTTTATTACTTAATGTTTTTCTTTTTGGATCAATTTTATTAGTTCCTTTCCCCTTTATTGTTGGTAGAGGGCCTTTATATGATTTTATAAACTCCCCAAATAACTGATAATTCTCATCATTTAGGGTATTCTCCGGATTCTTCTTAATTTTTCTATCGATAATACTTAAGCTTATATTTGTACGATATTCAAACCATCTAACGGCTTTTAAGTAATCAATTGAACCAAATTCAAATAATGAAAGTATTTGCTGTATGTAGGTACTATCACTATGAGATTTGTAGTGATGAGCTGCACCTACCGCAATCTGATGCGCTAATGTTGAATTTATAAATTTTCGGGTATCAAAGAAACTAGACAATTCGGATTGTTTTAGTGCATGAACATTTGCTAAAAGCTTTCGATTCTTTTCATTAAATATAGTCATAGAGTAGTACCAGATTTAAAGCGTTTTAATTTTATGACCTATACTGGTCTTTAATGTGATCATATAGCTTTTAATTTTGAAATCAAAGAGAATAAGAGCCAAAGAAATTTGAGAGTCATCTACGTGATTACAGGCGAAATTAAAAGCAAAATTGACCAAATCTGGAATGCATTTTGGAGTGGTGGTATTTCCAACCCACTCGAAGTCATGGAGCAAATGACTTATCTGCTGTTTATCCGCCGACTCGATGAAATTCAAATCACCAAAGAAAAGAAAGCCAACCGCCTAAAAACTACTGTAGAAAAGCCAATTTTCACACCTGAACGAGACCATTTACGTTGGTCTAAATTTATTACGCTCGGAGATCCTACTCAGCTTTATGACACCATTGCTAATGAAGTTTTTCCCTTCATTAAAAGCATTGGCAGCGAAGATGACACTACTTACAGTCATCACATGAAGGATGCCCGTTTTACCATTCCTACGCCTGCACTTTTAACTAAAGTGGTTGATCTGTTGGCTGAAGTGCCAATGGATGACAAAGATACCAAAGGTGATATTTACGAGTACATGCTCGGTAAGATTGCTTCAGCAGGTCAGAATGGTCAGTTCCGTACTCCTCGCCATATCATCAAGATGATCGTGGAGCTGATGCAGCCAAAACCGACAGATACCATCTGTGACCCTGCATGTGGTACAGCGGGTTTCCTCGTTGCAGCCAGTGAATACTTAAACGAACATCATAGCACCGAGATTTTTGCCAACCCTGAAGCAGCGAAACGTTTTAGTGAAGAAACTTTCTTTGGTTATGATTTTGACAGCACCATGCTTCGTATTGGTTCGATGAACATGATGCTGCACGGTGTTGAAAACCCAAGTATTGAAAACCGTGACTCTTTAAGCGAAGCACATTCGCATATTGAAAGTCAGTTCAGTCTGATTCTTGCCAACCCACCATTTGCAGGCAGCCTAGACTACGAAAGCTGTGCCAAGAATATTCAGGCGATTGTAAAAACCAAAAAGACGGAACTGCTGTTTTTAGCCTTGTTCTTACGCATATTAAAAACAGGTGGTCGTGCTGCGATTATTGTCCCTGATGGGGTCTTATTCGGTTCTTCTAAAGCACATAAAGATTTGCGTCAAAAGATTGTGGAAGAGCAAAAGCTTGAAGCAATTATTTCCATGCCTTCAGGGGTATTTAAGCCGTATGCGGGTGTTTCAACTGCTATTCTAATTTTCACCAAAACTGAAACTGGTGGTACAGATAAGGTTTGGTTCTATGACATGCAGGCAGATGGTTATTCGCTAGATGATAAGCGTAATGAACTCGATGCTTCTAAGCATGAAAATAACAATATTCCTGACATTATTGCTCGTTTTAAAAACTTAGAAGCTGAGTCTGATCGTAAAGCGACTGAGCAAAGTTTTATGGTAGATAAGGCGGATATTGCAGCCAATGGTTATGACTTGTCGATTAACCGTTATAAAGAAGTAGTGTATGAGCAAGTAGATTATGAAGCACCAAGCAAAATTTTGGCAGATTTAGAATTACTTGAGCAAGATATTCTAGAAGGAATGAAAGAGCTTAAGGAGTTGTTGAAGTGATTTATCCCAAAATAAGATTAGATAAAGTTTGTCGAATCACAATGGGACAAGCTCCATCTGGAGATTCTTATAATTCTGATGGTGAAGGGTTAGCTCTTATTGCTGGAGCAGGTGACTTTGGTAAAAAAACTCCTGAACCAAAAAAATTTACTACAGCGGCAGGCAAAAAATCAGAAAAAGGAGAAATAATCCTCTGTATTCGTGCAACTATTGGTGATTTGAATTGGTCGGATAAAGAATATTGCCTAGGTCGAGGTGTTGCAGGGCTATTTGGTCATAAGGATAAATTGGATCAGAAATACTTATGGTATTGGCTTACAAACGTTGCTCCAATTTTAAAGTCAAAAGGTAAAGGAGCTACTTTTTTACAAGTTACTAAAGAAGATATTTGTTCATTAGAAATCCCTCTTCCTCTACTCGAAGAACAACGCCGAATTGCATCTATTTTAGATAAAGCAGATGAGTTACGCCAAAAACGTCAGCAAGCGATTGAAAAGTTAGATCAGCTTTTACAAGCCACGTTTATTGATATGTTTGGTGATCCTATTCTTAATACAAAAAACTGGCCTTTAGATAAAAAATTGGGTGATATTGCAGATATTGTCTCAGGTATCACTAAAGGGCGAAAAATCACTGGAAAATCATTAAGAGAAATTCCCTATTTAGCAGTATCAAATGTTCAAGATAAATATTTAAATCTTTCTGTAATCAAAACAATTGAAGCTTCTGACGAAGAGATTGAGCGTTATAAACTTCAACAAGGAGATTTACTTCTAACAGAAGGCGGCGACCCAGATAAGTTAGGTAGAGGAACTTTATGGAATAATGAAGTTGATGAATGTATTCATCAAAATCATGTGTTTAGAGTTAGATTAACATCAAAAGACTTTACACCTAATTATTTAAATTGGATTGTTGGAAGTGAATATGGCAAAAGATATTTTTTAAAATCTGCTAAGCAAACAACAGGAATTGCATCAATTAATATGGGACAATTAAAAAAATTACCTTTATTAATACCTCCTTTAGATTTGCAGATTCAATTTGATGAAAGATGTAATAAATTTCACCAAATTAAGAAACAACTTGCAGAATCATATAAAGATATCAATAATCTATTTAAATCATTACAAAACCAAGCATTTAGCGGAAATTTATAACTTTAATTAATTTTAGATTTGAGGGTATATACATGAGTAACTTTCAGTTTTTAGAGCCTGAGTTTAGCAAGCTAGCACTCACAGCGAAGGAAGCTGAAAAGCTTGTGTATATTTCCCCTCAAGCTGCTTTAATGTTTGCCCGAAACTCATTAGAAAACCTTATTTTTTGGCTGTATCAATACGATAAAAAACTGACCCAACCCTACGATCCGTCCCTGTATAGCCTGATCACCGATGTAAAATTTAAGGAAATTATCCCACCCTACATTTGGGACAAGATGGATAACATCCGCATGGTGGGCAACAGTGCGGTACATGGCAAAAAATTCAAACAACTGACCACTGAAGAAACCGTTAAACATATCAGTCATCTCTTCCTGATCTTTGTCTGGTTTGAGCGTACTTATGGCTCACCATCAAAAGATCGCTCTCAGGCTGTTCTATTTAACCCTAAACTGATTCCTAACGCAGACAGCACTCAAACAGTCACCGCAAACAAAGAGCAGCTACAGCAAGAAGCCAAAGCCTTTGATAAAGAATTCGCTGAACAACATAAAGCGTTACGTGAACGGGAACAAAAACTATTAGAACTCTCCGCAAGTCTGGAAGAACGTGAAAAACTGCTCGCAAATATTGATGCTGATCTAGCGCAGAAACGTCAGCAAGTCGAACAAGCCAAACTTGCCAATAGCAAAGTTCAAGATCATACCGACTATAAAGAAGATGAAACCCGTAAATTAAAAATTGATCTACTACTTGAAGAAGCAGGTTGGGAAATTGGCGTTACTGCGCGAGAAGAAGTGCCAGTCACAGGAATGCCAAGTACTTCAGGTAAAGGTTCAGTCGATTATGTTCTGTATGATGCCAATGGCTTACCGTTGGCATTGGTAGAAGCGAAACGTACCTCAGTCGATCCTGAAGTGGGTCAGCAACAGGCAAAACTCTATGCAGACTGTTTGGAACAGCAAACTGGTCAACGCCCTGTGATTTTCTATACCAATGGCTACCGCACCCGTATCTGGAATGACGTACAAGGTGGCCCACCTCGTTTAGTTCATGGCTTCTACACTCACATTGAACTGAAACGCCTGATTGAAAGACGGAAAAACAACCCTGATCTTGGCAGCTTCCCAATCAACGCCAATATTGTCGAGCGTTACTATCAGACCCGTGCCATCAAAGCCATGCTTGCAGCATTTCAGCGCAAGGAACGCGCAGGCTTGCTCATCATGGCAACAGGTACAGGAAAAACCCGTACTGCAATTGCTTTGGTCGATGTATTGATGAAAGCCAATGTGGTGCAGAAAGTCCTGTTTCTCGCAGATCGTACTTCATTGGTAGTACAGGCGACTAATGCATTTAAAGCCAATTTACCTGATTCTGCGCCTGTCAATCTGGTCGAGAGCAAAACTCAGAATGGACGGGTTTATCTCTCTACCTATCACACCATGATGGGCTTGATTGATGAAATGAATGCGGATGGAACACGTAAATACGGCACAGGCATGTTTGACCTGATTATTGTCGATGAAGCCCACCGTAGCGTTTACCAAAAGTTTGGTGAGATTTTCAAATACTTTGACAGTCTGCTTGTCGGTTTGACGGCTACGCCACGCGATGAAGTAGACCGTGACACCTATGCATTGTTTGGTTTGGAAAGTGGTGTCCCAACTGATTACTACGATTTAAACCAAGCGATTGCCGATGGTTATCTCGTGCCACCTAAAGCCTATTCTGTACCTTTGAAATTCATGCGTGAAGGCGTGAAATATGATGAGCTTTCAGAAGAAGAGAAACTGCATTGGGATGAGTTAGATTGGGATGGTGGTGATGCTCCTGATGAGGTAACGGCATCCAAGATCAACAAAGAACTGTTCAATACAGGCACGGTAGACAAGATGCTTCAGCACTTGATGGAAAATGGCATCAAGGTTGAAGGTGGTGATATGTTGGGTAAAACTATCATCTTTGCAGTCAATCAGAACCATGCCAATTTTATTGCTGAACGCTTTGACAAAAACTATCCGCACTATGATGGCAAATTTGCTCGTGTCATCACATACTCGACCAAGTACGCACAGAGCTTGATTGACAGCTTTAGTAAGAAAGATCTGGCTGACCCACAAATCGCCATCTCTGTAGATATGCTCGATACGGGAATTGATGTTCCTGAAGTGGTCAATCTTGTTTTCTTCAAGGCTGTACGTTCAAAAGTGAAGTTTACGCAGATGATTGGGCGTGGTACACGGCTTTGCAAAGACCTGTTTGCCCCTGAAATGGACAAGAAAGAATTCTATATTTTCGACTACTGTTCCAATTTTGAATACTTCAATGAAAATCCTGATGGTGCGCCTGTATCTACGACTGAACCCTTGGGGCAACGTCTGTTTAAGGCACGTTTAAATCTTTTGAGTTTGTTGAATGCTCAAGACTATCAAACGGAAGAATTGGCAGCCGTCCGTCAAGACATACAACAGAGCCTGCAAACTGAAGTCCGATCAATGAACAAAGATAATTTTATTGTTCGTGATGAACTTGAATATGTTGAGCAATTCCAGAAAGATGAGGCATGGAACAATTTAGATGATCTTGCAATTGGCACATTGCGAGAACATATTTCTAAACTTCCAAATGAACTAGAAGCAGAAACCCTAGAAGCCAAGCTGTTTGATATGTTGTGCTACAACATCGAACTTGCTGTGCTGAATAAGGATGCCAAAGCAGTACTTGCCTATGCGAATAAAGTGATCGAAATCGCTTCAAAACTGGAAAGTAAAGAGAATATTCCTGTGGTTGCAGCGCAGATTAAGTTAATTCAGGACATACAAACTGAAGCCTATTGGGAAGGCATCACAGTTCCAATGCTGGAGTCGATGCGTAAACGTATCCGTGGCTTGGTGAAGCTGATTGAGAAATCCACTTCTACCATCGTGTATTCCATGTTGGATGATGAAATTGGTGAAGCAACTGAAGTTGATATTCCAGTAGTTTCAAGTGGGGTAAATATTGCGCAATACCGCAAGCGTGTAGAGAGTTTTATTAAGGCCAATGAAAACCACATTACCATTGCCAAATTAAAACGAGGTTTAGCTTTAACCCCAACCGATTTAAAAGAGCTTGAGCGATTCGTTTTCGAAGCACAGGAAGTTGAGAGTAAAGAAAAGTTTGAGGAATGCTTTGGTACTGAAAAACCGTTACCGCTATTTATCCGTTCCTTGGTGGGATTAGATCGTCAGTCTGTTCAGGCTGCTTTCTCGAAGTATTTACAAGGGTCAACTTATAACGAGAAGCAAATTCGTTTCATAGAAATGGTGATTGATCATTTGACCATACGGGGAACTTTAGAAGCGTCGCAGCTTTATGAACCACCATTTAATCAGATCCACTATGAAGGGATTGATGGGGTATTTGGTGATGGAGATGCTGACAATATATTTGGGGTTGTTGAAGCATTTAATGGAAGTGCGGTGGCTTGATATAAATTATGACTGATTTATTGAAAAAAATTCTTGAAGTTTTAGAGAAAAATGGTCCACTTAAAGCAAAAAAAATTGCATTGTTTTTGGATTCCACCCGAACGACTATTACCCATACAAATGTTAACTCTGAACTATATAAAGCATTAGCTCAAAATTTAGATGGTTTAACTAAAGATGAAAACAGTATATGGAGTTATATAAACCCAAATATTGTAAAAATAAGCTTTGAAAACTCTCCCAATTGGGTCAGAGCTAAAGTTTTTGAACAAATTTTAAGTGATTATCCGAATTTATTAAATTCTAAACAAGAAGTCATATTTGATTTTTCAAATAAATCCTTATTACTAGATTGTATACTTAAAATTTTAAGCCTTACCAACCAATTGATTCGTGCTGGTTCTAAAGTAACTCTGAAATTTGATAAGGATTCAGATGGTTTTCGTTATCTCAGCCGTTGTGGCTTTTTTGATAATATTCATAAAGAGGTAGCAATTTTTCCTTATCGGCCTGAAGTTTCATTAGCAAAAATATATAACTCTAATTCAGACAATTTATGTGAAATTTTGGCAATTAAGAAAGATGATAATGGATCTTATCTGCTCCGATTAACTGAATTAATAAAAGCTAAACTTTCTGAAAAAGACAAACAATTATTATTAAATAAGCTTCGAACATTCATTGGTGAATTAGTTGATAATATTCGAGAACATGGTTTATCAAGTATTGATGGCTATATTGCTCTTCAAATTTATAGTTCTGGAAAAATTATAATAGCCATATCAGATAGTGGTTCAGGACTTTTACACACCTTAAGGACAGAAGCGCTCTTGTACCATCAAGATAATTCAGATCTAATTTCATTCACCGAACAGTCATTAGAAAGTGATATTGGACTTTTAGCTTATGTATTCAATAAAGGAAAAATTTCAAGAACAGGGTCAGAACGCAGAGGATTAGGCTTATCAAGAACAAATGAAATTCTAAAAAAAATATCTACCACTGACGTTTCCGATATATCGTTAATAATTAGACAACAATCTAATGAATTAGATTTTCCATTTGGAGAAAATGGTATAGAACCAGATGGTTGTAGGTCGAAAAGTGAACTTACATTTATAGAAGGAACACATTATGTACTTACTATTCAACTTGACAAATAAGAATAAACTGATTAAAAGAACGCTATGAACCAGAATACTATTCTTATGAAACTTTTTGATTTTTGTAAATCTAACATGCCTCATGGTAATAAATTAGGTAAAGAAACGTTTAACGAAATGAGAGACTATGTTGAAAAACATAGAAGTCAAACTTTCTTTGAAATTTCATTTACAGATATTGAGTTTGCAGATTCTTCTTTCTCAAGAGAAAGTATCATTTTATTAGCTAAAGTTTACCGAAGTAATAAGGGTTTCATTATTACGAATCTTTATGACGAAGATGTAATTGATAACATTAATTATGCAGCTGTGGCATTGGATCAGCCCCTAACAATAAAATTAGAGAATGAAACAAAATTGTTAGGCCCTGCTTTAACAAAGTCAAATTTAGAAATTTTCAATTTGTTAAAAATTAAGAAAAAAGTAACAACATCTCAGCTAGCATCTCTATTGAATATGTCTGTTCCAAATGCAAGTAGCAAACTAAAAAAACTAGTTGATGATGGATATATTTTGCGATTTGAAGAGACAGCAGAAACAGGCGGCATAGAGTTCATTTATCAAAGTATCTGTTAAATTGAAAAAAATCTGCTTAAAAGTATTTACTTAAGCAGATTTTTAGTGTAGCTTTATTTCTAGCAATTTTTTTACATTCTGGTTAATAAAATTAACTTAACCAGATTAAGCAGAATACGGAGCTATATATGAAACAATTTGCTTACTCTCTCAGCGATTTAATGTTTAAACATGAATCTATTGAGGATGATTCCCCTATCGGTTCTCAGCTCTTAAGAGCTTTAGGTTATTCTCCAAAAGAGAATGTTCTTTTATACCAGGTTCTAAATAAATCAGGTATGGAGGAAATCAGTCCTGAAGAGAGTATAGATTTTGAGAAGGGTGATAAGTTTTTGATCCTTGAAGGTGATCGTAGTTTTAAATTTAAAATTGATGGTTTTAGTTATGAATGGCCTGAAAGCAAAATTACATTGAAACATTTGCACGCGCTTACAGGATTAGGAAATAAATCCTTCTTTTTGTCTAAATCGCAAGAAGCAGATCTAATGCTCAGTGAGCAAACTGTTATCAACTTATCTGAAGCTGGTATTGAAGATATCTATACTCGATTACCGAAGCAAACTTATGAGCTCAATGTACAAGGTACAATCATTAAGGTAGATAAACCTCAAATTATTGTTTCTGAAGCATTGTCTTTGGCAGGTATTCAAGATGCTGAGAACTATCAAATTATTTTAAAGATTCAAGGTGAACCAAAACAAGAAGTCACATCAAAATCAGTAATAGATTTAACAAAGCCTGGTATTGAAAAACTTCGACTGATTCCACGAGAAGTTAATAATGGGGATGCAGTTTTAAACAGTTTTCAGATTCTTCCAAAAGACTATGAATACTTAAATCAGGTATTTGGAAATTTTCGAACTATTATTGAGCAAAATCGTCGATGGCTTGTAGTTGATAACTTTCAATTGCCTGAAGGATACAATCATCAAGTAATTTCAATCGCAATTGAAATCCCTATTGCATATCCTCAAGCTGAAATTGATATGTTTTATACATATCCTCGAATTCAATTGGCGACTGGTGCTATTCCATCTTGTACCGAGGTAGATCAACTAATCGAAGGTAAGCCTTATCAACGTTGGTCTAGGCATCGTACTCATCTTTCTGCATGGAATCCAGCAAGTGATAGCGTTGTTACGCACTTTGCACTTATTGAAGAGTCATTACTTCGTGAGGTGCAGCCATGATTTTAAAAACTCATTTTAGAATCACGGATACCCATTTAGATGACTTAAAACGTCATCTATTTCCAGGAGATGGGCTAGAAGCAAGCGCTATAGTGCTTGCTTCATGCAACAAAATAAATGATCAAATTATTTTTTTAGTTCAAGATATTTTGTTAGTGCCGCATAGCGAATGTAAGCGTAAAGTTGATTACTTAACTTGGCCGGGAAAATATATAGAGGAGGCAATTGAAAAGGGAGAGGAAAACAATCTTAGTATCTTTTTAATGCATTCCCATCCATCAGGTTTTAATCAGTTCTCAACTGCTGATGATGAAAGCGATCAGAAAGTAATACCTTGCATTTTTGCAGCATATAATCAATTACATGGCTCAATAATAGTGACACCTGACGGAAAATTAACAGGACGTTTCTATGATAAGAATTTATCCCATCAATATATTGATAAATTCTTAATTGTGGGGCAAGACATTGCATTAGTTACTCGACAATCGTCGAGTAAAGTTATGCCTTTTTCAGCCGATATGACCGAAAGTCTAAAAAATTTTAAAGTTGGTGTTATCGGGGCATCTGGTACAGGATCAATTGTGATTGAAAACCTTGCTAGATTAGGAGTTGGGCATCTTGTCTTGATCGATGATGATGTAATTGAACATAAGAATTTGAATAGAATTCTTAATTCAACTATTCAGGACGCTGAGAATCAGAAATCGAAGGTTAAAGTTCTAGCGGATGTTATTAGCCAATATAGGTCTGATGTGGTTTTAACAGCATTAGATCGTAAAATTGGTACTCAACAGGCTATTCTCGAAGCATCAACTTGTGATGTTTTATTCAGTTGTGTTGATACGGTTTCAGCAAGGATGTATGTAGATTTAGTTGGCGAGTATTTTCTTATCCCCGTCTTTGATATCGGTGTAACAATCCCAACAGGATCGAAAGATGGAAAACCTTTTATTACAGAAGTTTGTGCTCGTCTAGATTATATCCAACCTCATAGAAGCTCTCTAAGAGATAGAAAAGTGTATACACCAGACTCTTTGAGAGCAGAATATTTGAAAGAAACTTCACCTGATATCTATGAAAAACAGTTGAAAGAAGGCTATTTCAAGGGTGTTCATGAGGAGGCTCCCTCTGTAATTTCGCTTAATATGCTTGCCGCAAGCTTTTGTATCAACGAGTTTATAGCTAGAACATTTTTGTTTCGACAAGAAAATAATTCTAATTATGCGAGAACTGTCATTTGCTTAGGTGCTAATGAAACTGAGTATTTGAGGGAGGATAATTTTACCTCTACTTCTAGGATTAACGTCGGTAAAGGTATCACTACACCACTATTAGGAATGCCTAATCTTTAAGGATGGATATGAAACAATTTTTTTTCAAATACCTAACTTTATTTTTAGATAAAGTTTCTTCTCGGTCAGTAATTCAACTGGATGGGGACTCTTTACCTCAAAAGATGCCAATTAGATCTATAGTCATTGTTGCTGAAGATGATGAGATCTGGTGTGCAGGTTTAAAGTGCCCATGTGGTTGTGGTTACACTATAGAGTTACCAATTATTAGAGAAGCCAAGCCTCGTTGGGATGTAAATATCAATTCAGATAATCTAATTAGTTTATACCCCTCCGTTTTTTTAAAAAAAGGGTGTAAATCTCATTTTTGGATCAAAAATGGGAAAATTATATGGTGTGAGTAGCCATTATTTTCTAAATGTATTTGATACAAAATTAAACTAATTTAGACATTCTTCTAAAAAATAACAAAATTTTTACAAAATAAGATGTTTCATATTCTTGTCACTGTAGGAACCTAGCCAAAGATCACTTGTTTGATACAGAATCATTCATTTACATTGATGATTAATTTGAACGACATCAATGCTCTAAAAAGTAGCACATTATCTAAAAATCCAGTAAGTGCAAAGAGATTACACAATTCGATTGCTCTTGCCGAGAAAAGAAAATGTTGTGTTAATTTAATTAAGAAACAGCGTTGAGTTGAAGTGATGTGGTTTAGCCAGATTCACACCAAATTCTAAAGGGTTGTCATCTTTCTAAGCTAATGGGAGCAACTTGAGATTATTTTTTATACAATCAAGTTAAAAGTGATCATGGACTCATCTTAAAAATTTTGTCCATCATATTTTTTTTTACAATGGACTTATCTTTGTTGATATAAACTTTAAATTATTGATTTATATTGTCCATTGATAACTAACTTGAGGGTAAACTTGCACATATTTACCAGCATCAGCAGCAGATTAATGTGCTGCTGAAAGGTGCGCTGCTGCAAACCGCTTTTTATCTGTCTGCCGGGCGGTATAATCCCTACCGTTACCAGCTAATTCCCGGTAAACCGTTTTTTGCCTACAACATTGAACAGCAAGGCGATATTGCCCGCGATATTTTTTTAAACAAGATTGACAATATTATTCTGCATCCACCGGCCTAAACTGCGCTGCAATAGCGCTTTCATGTTGCAAGCTGCCGGTTTTTTGTGCCATCAGGCCTGATTCACCGAACCCATGCTTTTGTTACTCAAGCTTACTAAATAAAGCATTATGCGCCTTCTCTCACGGCGCGAATTGCCGCTACTATGCAATTATCCTGAATATGCTCTAGCATCTGAATTAATTTAAGATAAAATAAACCCGTCTGATTTTTTGCATTGCAAAATAAGATTTTATCAAGTCGTATGCGTATTACTTTTTATACTTGAGCCAGTCGGCAGTACTTTTTAGTATCAGAATGCACCGCTGCCCGATCACCATAATTACAAGCGGCAGCCCGTGTATTCAAAACCCTATAGGAATAGGACGTAAATTAATGAAATCTTTTAAAATTGCCCTTGCACAGTTCTCTCCATACATTGGCAATCTCGAAGCAAATGCGCAAAAAATGCTTGAACAAGCAAATGAAGCGAAAAAACAACAGGCTGACCTGATCATTTTCCCAGAGCTTTCTCTGATTGGTTATCCAGCAGAAGATTTGCTGTTACGCCCAAGCCTCAAAAAACGCACGCAAAAGGCCTTTGAACAGCTCAGCCAGATTAAAGACATCGTCGTGGTATTTGGTTTTGTCAATGAAACTGAAGATGGCCAGCGTTATAACTCGGCTGCGGTAATGAAAGATGGCCAGATTCTGGGTATTTATAACAAGCAGAATTTACCGAACTACGGCGTGTTTGATGAAAAACGTTATTTTAACGAAGGTCATCAACATCTGGTCTTTGAATACTTGGGGCATAAATTTGGCGTACTGATTTGTGAAGATGTCTGGTCTTTAGCCACTGTACAGCAACTGGCCCAGCTGAATGTAGAAACCGTGCTGGTGCTGAATTCATCGCCATACGAAGTTGGTAAACCACAGCACCGTATTGATACCATGACTGCGCTGGCCAAACAGCTGAATCTGAACCTGGCCTATGTCAATCAGGTTGGTGGTCAGGATGATCTGATCTTTGATGGCACCAGCTTCCTGATCAGCAAAGACGGTGAACTGGCTTTACGTGCGCCAACCTATCAGGAAGGCCTGTTTGTGGTGGAGTATGAAGCCGAACAGCAGCGCTATAAAACGGGCGAACAGGCGGCAGCCCTCGACACCATGGCTGAAATTTATCAGGGTCTGGTGCTGGCAACACGTGACTATGTACACCGTTCAGGTTTCCCAGGCGTGATTCTGGGTTTATCTGGCGGGATTGACTCTGCACTAACCTTGGCCATTGCGGTTGATGCCCTGGGTGCAGACAAAGTACAAGCGGTGATGATGCCGTATACCTATACCGCGCAAATTAGTGTAGAAGATGCTGCACAGCAAGCCAAAACCATGGGTGTGACCTTTGGCATTGCCGAAATTCACTCGATTGTGAACAGCTTTATGCAAACCCTGTATCCATTCTTTGGCAATAGCCCGGTTGATACCACCGAAGAAAACCTGCAGGCCCGTGCCCGCGGTACGTTGCTAATGGGCTTATCCAATAAATTTGGCAACCTGGTCCTGTCGACTGGTAACAAATCTGAACTGTCAGTCGGTTACTGCACCCTGTATGGCGATATGGTTGGTGGTTATGCAGTTCTCAAAGATGTCTACAAAACCATCGTGTTTGAACTGGCCAAATACCGGAACAGTATAAGCAAACAGCCGGTGATTCCGGAGCGTGTAATTAGCCGTCCGCCATCAGCTGAACTGAGCCCGGACCAGAAAGATCAGGACTCTTTGCCACCGTATGATGTGCTAGATGCGATCCTGTATGCCTATATTGAAGAAGACCTGAGCCAGGACGATATTATTGCCAAAGGCTTTGATCAGGCTGTGGTTGAAAAAGTGGTGCGTCTGGTTGACCGCAATGAATACAAACGCCGTCAGGGCGCAATTGGTCCACGCATTACATCACGTTCTTTTAGCCGTGAACGCCGTTATCCATTAGTCAATGGCTGGAAACCGGGCCTATAAGCTCCTGATCTAATTCCATCCTAAAAACCTCAAGCCAGTCTTGGGGTTTTTTATTGTCTGCTGGAATGAGGCTACTTAGAATACGCATCTTCCCCTGCCATCTAAACCGATCCTATATTTTTGAGTTCTACGTCATTCAAAAAAACCAATATCAATGAATCGTCTAGGTTGACTAAAAACAGATAGACAACGGTCTATGTTTAACCCTATGTTCAAGATATGCATGAGCTAAAATTGGATGCAATGGATTTCATATGACACTAAGAAATACCCTGCAGACTTTAGAACAGATTTATCATTATTTAACTGAACGTCCGCATTTTCATCGCTATAGCCAGTATGAGCGCCTGAACGCGTTTTTCGCCGAAATCCATGATACAGGCAGTATCGAGTTTGAAGCTGGGCAGTCTTATCTGTTTAAAGGTATATTTAATGGCAAGCCTAAAGTGATTGATGGTTCTAAAGCGCCGGCCCTTGCGCATAAACAGGAATTCTTAAGCTGGGTACAGCAACAGCTGAATTCCTAAGCCAGCATTTTATTCATCGCTGGTATCTAAATTGCGCGGAGAGTTTGCACAACATTTTTTTGGACTTTTTGAACAGACAAAAAAAGAGACCAAGCTGAGAGCTTGGTCTTTTAAAATGGTGGCTATGACGGGACTTGAACCTGTGACCCCCGCATTATGAGTGCGGTGCTCTAACCAACTGAGCTACATAGCCGTAAACTGTGTGCGCATTATCTAAAGTTCGGACTTTATCGTCAAGATATTTATCTACTCAAATGAACACTGTTTAAGCAAAACATGACGTTTTTATTAATTTTTAACCGGATTTGCAATTTTTTACTTGGGTCAAACCCTTTCGCTGACTATGATGAAACTTTCCAGGATCAATCATTTGAACACAATGCAGTTAAAAATATGGATCAGTAGTCTGCTAGTTGCGACATTATCGGGCTGTCAGCTGGTTGCCCCACTCATGGTGGACTATAACGGGGTACGCCGCGATGTCGCAGAATTTATTAATGGTCATCTCTGGTTTACCATTCCGCAAAAACGCATTCTGGTCGAGTATGCCAAAGGCCAGCAGAAGATTTTAACCGCAGATCGCCTAAGTCCTGAAGCACAACAGGCGCTTGCACAGGAACGCTATGAAGGCCGTTATTGTGCTGCACAAAAAATTACCGTGTCCAAACTGGATCAGGTCGATGAGAAAATTTTTGTCTATGCCGACCAGCAGCAACGCTGGCAACAGATTCAACAGCTACAGCAGACGCTGAAGCTGGATGTGCAGCAGCTCAACTGCGAGCACAGATTTTAAAGACAAAAAAAAAGATCACATAAGGATGTGATCTTTAAAAATGGTGGCTATGACGAGACTTGAACTTGTGACCCCCGCATTATGAGTGCGGTGCTCTAACCAACTGAGCTACATAGCCGTAAACTGTGCGCGCATTATCTGCTGTAATGTTTATAACGTCAAGCCCTTCTACAGGCTAATTGTACAAAATTTGGTGAAGTGAACCGATAAGCCGGGTTCTGTCGAGAACGATCATTCCTCTAGGCGTACAATCACTCATACGCTCAAGCGACCTACCCGAATCCAGTACGGGCCGTACCTCAGGATTCCTATTTGGTCTTGCTTCTGGTGGGGTTTACCATGCCATGAACTGTTACCAGTCATGCGGTGCGCTCTTACCGCACCCTTTCACCCTTACCTTCGATTTCTTCCGAAAAAGAAACCTGAATGAAGGCGGTCTACTCTCTGCTGCACTTTCCGTCGGCTCACGCCGCCCAGGCGTTACCTGGCACCCTGCCCTATGAAGCCCGGACTTTCCTCCCCTGCTTTAGTCACGGAGACCTCCACAGCAGCGATCGTCTGGTTCACTTCGAGGGCGCATCTTAACAAATAAATGCACTAATTGCTCGTGCTTTTTTGATCAATCAGTTTTTGATACTTTTCCAGTAATTGTTCCTGGGTTTCGACATGATGGGGATCATGCGGAATACAGTCCACCGGACAGAATAACTGACACTGCGGTTTATCATGATGCCCGACACATTCGGTACACAGCGCCGGGTTGATTTCATAAATCAGCTCGCCCATGAAAATAGCCTCATTCGGGCACACAGGTTCACAGACATCGCAGTTAATGCATTCATCGGTAATATATAAAGACACGCTACCAACCTTGTTGATGTTTGCGTTCAAAGGCTTCGACCACGGTTTGCGGTACAAACTTGGTCACATCTCCTTTTAAACGCGCAATTTCACGCACCAGCGTGGATGAAATAAACGAATATTGCTCTGACGGCGTTAAAAATACCGCTTCAAAATTGGTATCCAGCTGACGGTTCATATTGGCCAGCTGAAACTCGTATTCAAAGTCAGACACTGCACGTAAACCACGCAGTACCGCCGTGGCCTGCTGTTCGCGGAAGAAATTCACCAGCAGGCCATCAAAGCCGACAAATTCCACATTGGGTAAATGGCTGAGTGAGGTTTTGGCCAGTTCTACCCGCTCATCTAGAGTAAACACCGGATTTTTATGATGACCAATGGCAATTGCGACCACCACTTCATCAAACATTCTGGCCGCCCGTGTTACTAAATCGATATGACCATTGGTGATTGGATCAAAGGTCCCCGGATAAATCACGCGAGTTTTAGACATCCATTTTTACTCTAGTTGGTTTTGTAGAGCCATATTTTAGCAAAAACTTGATTTATTGGTGAATAAACTCGGCCAATTTCACAAAAATCCTGCGATAGTGCTGCAATTCAGCGCTGATTTTGGAATTGTCAGCATGCCTGTGTTTGGGGCACAATAGGCCTAACGTTGGAAGTGACTCATTATGGCGAAAGCAACTGTAGTTAAAAAAAATACCAGTGGCACGATTGCACAGAACAAACGTGCACGCCACGATTATTTTATTGAAGAAAAATTTGAAGCCGGACTGTCCCTGCAAGGCTGGGAAGTCAAGTCTTTGCGTGCCGGTCGTATGAGCCTGACCGAAAGCTATATCACCTTTAAAAATGGTGAAGCCTTCTTATTTGGCGCCCAAATTCAACCTTTACTGTCGGCTTCGACCCATGTGGTGCCTGAAGCGACCCGTACCCGCAAGCTGTTACTGAACCGCAAAGAAATTGCCAAACTGCTCGGTGCGGTGAACCAGAAAGGTTATTCCTGTGTGCCGCTGGTCTGTTACTGGAAAGGTCCGCTGGCCAAACTGGAAATTGCCCTGGTGAAAGGGAAACAGCTGCATGATAAACGTGCCACTGAAAAAGACCGTGACTGGCAGCGTGATAAAGCCCGTTTAATGCATAAATAAGCACGTTTGAACACAAGTACTTGATGTAAAAATGCCTCCAACATGGGAGGCATTTTTTATTGCATCATTGGAAAGCAAACTTATTTCTGTTTTAAGCCCACCAGATAAGCGCCAAACTTCACCGCTGTTTCCAGGTCACCTTCTGGCGGGGTAACGTCAACGCTGGCATTGTCAGACTGGGTCATTAAGCCCAGAAAGCTCGACATCCGGTTAATATCATGCGGACTACGGCCTGTTGGCATAAACGGCAAGCCCGACCATAACATGCCATGCTGCATGGCAAATAAATTGATCTGCTGTAACACCGCCAGCTTGTCACCGCTTAAACCGCCGCCATTGGTAAAGCCAGCAGCAATTTTGCCCTGCCAGCTTCGCGCTAGCCAGCGTTTTGAAGATTGTTCCATAAACTGTTTCAGTGCCGAAGTCAGACTGCCCATATAGGTTGGACAGCCCATGACCAGAATATCGCTCTGATCCAGCACATCCCAATCGACCTCGCTCACTGCCATTAAATGTACTTCAGCTCCGGCTTTTTCGGCGCCCTGCACAATATGCTGTGCCACCTTGGCGGTATGGCCATAGGGACTATGATACACAACACAGACTTTTACTTGCGACACAGATGTTTGATCAGTAACAGACATGGAAACTTTAAAAACCCAATAATTCAGTCAAGTTTAGCATTGATCAGCGATAAAAACGAATGTTGCCATGCGTCCGGTTTTGGCCTGACGACGATAAGAATAATACTCCTCGGCCTCCCGATAGGTACACTGATCACCACCTAAAATGGTGGTTACCCCCTGCTCGGTCAGGATATAGCGGGCAATCGCATATAAATCGGCATAGAATTTTCCGGCCTGTTTCCCTGCCTGAAAGGCGCTGCTTAATGCGGGATATTTCTCGCAAAATACCTGCTTTACTTCGGCCCCTACCTCAAAACACGGCTGGCTAATGGCCGCGCCTAACCAGGCCCAGGTCGGTGGGTGCTGCATGGCGGCAATGGTATTTTCAACAATACCATGGGCTAAACCTTTCCAGCCGGCATGTAAATTGGCCACTTCCGTGCCCGCCTGATTGCCCAGCACAATGGGCAGGCAGTCGGCGGTCATCATCATTAAGGCATGGCCTTTGCGCTGCGTGACCAGTCCATCGCCTTCCGGTGCATTAAAATGCAGCTCATCATTTATCACATGACACAAGGTGCTGTGGGTCTGGTTCATCCAGCTGATTGTATTAACACCGTATTCGGCCAGCTGTTCCAGTAACAGCATACGATGCTGCTGCACCCGTTCCGCTGCATCCTGCACATGCAAGGCCAGGTTAAAACCGGCCAGTTCCGGTACTTGCGCTGGCAAGGCCTGCTGATGCTGAATCCGCGTTTGCGCCACATAAACCTGTGCCGGTAATCCCTGAATAAATTGCATCTCAGCTCCTGTGTTCACTTAAAAGCGGCGTTGAGATCATACTTTCTCAACGCCGCAGAACGGTTTAATAGGCAGCGTTTTCGCTACGCAACACATCCACCAGCTGGCTGAAATCTTCCGGCCACGGCGCTTCAAACATCATGTCCTGTTTGGTACGTGGATGCACCAGCCCCAGTTTGGCCGCGTGCAGTGCCTGACGTTTAAAACCGCGCAAGGTTTCATTGAGCAGCTCGGAGGCTCCAGCCGGCACACGCACACGTGGCATATACACCGGATCGCCAATCAGACCATGACCAATATAGCTGAAATGAACCCGGATCTGATGGGTACGGCCGGTTTCCAGACGCGCCTGAACCCGGGTGAAATGCTGGAAACGCTCTTTCACGTTATAGTGCGTCACGGCATCTTTCCCGCCCGGCAATACCGTCATTTTAATCCGGTCCACCGGATGGCGCTTGATCGGCTCATCAATGGTGCCACCGGCAATAATATTGCCATACACCACCACATCATAAATCCGGTACACCGACTTGTTGGCCAGCTGCTTGCTCAGGTCAAACTGTGCCTCCAGATTTTTCGCCACCACCAGCAAACCGCTGGTGTCTTTATCAATACGATGTACCAGCCCGGCACGTGACAATTCTGCCGATTTTGGATAATGGAACAGCAAGGCATTGACCAGTGTGCCGGTAATATTGCCCGCACCAGGATGCACCACCATGCCAACCGGTTTATTAATCACTAAAATATCATCATCTTCATAGACAATATCGAGAGGGATATTTTCAGGCTGACTGTTGGTCTGTGCTTCAAGTTCAACATTTAAACTTAACAGTTCATTGCCTTCGCACTTGTACTTTGGTTTGACAGTGTTACCATTCACCAACAAATGGCCATCTTTTAGCCACTGTTTCAGTTTTTCACGTGAAAAATCACTCCAGATGAGGGCTGCAACCTGGTCGATACGTTGCCCCAGATAGCTTTCATCCAGTTGAAATTGCAACGATAAACGTGTTGCAGTTGGGTCTGAAGTATGATTATCTGCATCCTCAGAATCATCAAGTAAATTGAAGTCAGTTTCAGGGATGTTGGAATTGGAAGATTGTGCTTGAGACATTTGATCATTCAGACAAAAGTGGTTTAATAGCGCAATTGTAGCTCATTGCCCGTAATAACAGAGGAATTTTTATGTCGCTACCACGTTATAAAATTACCATGCTAGCTCTTTCACTTGGCGTTGCATCTGCAATCGTGGGCTGTAGCAGTAATCCAAAAAAAGAAGTGGTCGATACAGGTCCGCAATCTAGCGAACAAGTTTATATTCAAAAAGCAGAACGAGCACTGGAACGCGGGCAATATACCGATGCTATCCAGCATCTTGAAGCATTAGAAACCTATTATCCTACCGGTGAATATGCCCAGCAGGCACAACTTGAACTGCTGTATGCAAAATTCCAGCAAAAAGATTATGAAGGTGCAGTCGCACTGGCCGACCGTTTTATCCGGATGAACCCGCAGCATCCAAATGCTGACTATGCCTACTATGTGCGCGGCGTGGCCAATATGGAACAGAACTATGATGGTTTAATCCGTTATACCTCGTTAAAACAGGCGCATCGTGATGTCAGCTATTTAAAAGTGGCTTATCAGAACTTTGTCGATTTCATTCGCCGTTATCCATCAAGCACCTATGCTGTGGATGCTGCACAACGTATGCAGTTTATCGGGCAAGAGCTGGCAGAAGCGGAAATGAATGCGGCACGTTTTAATATTAAACGTAAGGCCTGGGTCGCCGCGGTGGAACGTTCACTCTGGGTAATCGAACATTATCCGCAAACCCCACAGATTCCGGAAGCAATTGCCACCGCAGCCTATGGTTATACCCAACTGGGTGACCGTGCCACTGCACAACAGTATATTGACCTGTTAAAACTGAACTATCCAAATCTGGTTAAAGCCGATGGCTCTGTAAACCTGCGTGCTGCACGGAATGAAGGTAGCTGGCTAAACCGTGCGACTTTGGGTATTTTTGGTCGTGAAGCACAGGCCACCACCGAACAGCAGCAAAAACTGGCCAACCAGCAGGAAGAACCACGTAGCTGGACCAACCGTTTAAGTTTTGGTTTGCTGGACCGTCCTGAAAAACAGGAAAACAGTGAAGCGGCCGAGTAAACATAATTAACATCCATGACTGTCTTAAATTTGATTTAAACATTCCATTGGATACGCAGATGTGGCAGGGATGCCACACGTTCCCCATCACAACAAGGATGTTGTGTATGGGGAACAAAGACTTTTGCCTACTTTGGGTCTTTCCAAAGTAGGAAGTTCTCCATACAAAGCCCTTAACAGGCCGAATGAAAATAGAGGCCCAACACACTTAAAATAAAATTTGTCTCTTCCTTTTATTGTCCTAACATAAGTACAGCTTTGAAAAATAGCGAGTAAGGATAGAGCTTTTAACCTGTTTTTCAATTTTGCAAAATATAAAGCATACGTTACTATACTTGCCCTTTTATCTTGGCCACTTGCCTGAACACGCAAAACCGGATAGAAAGGAAACAATACACTGTAATCTCTATACCCTGTCGATCTGTTCGACCTACCGCTTAACCGACCCGATAAAAACAGTATGGCTATTCCTCAACACACGATTGATCAGATTCTGGATCGGACCGACATTGTCGATCTGATTGGTCAGCGCGTGAAACTGAAAAAAACCGGGCGGACCTATTCGGGCTGTTGTCCATTTCATCAGGAAAAAACCCCGTCTTTCCACGTTTATCGCGACAAACAGTATTATCACTGCTTTGGCTGTCAGGCCAACGGCAATGCAATTCGCTTTTTAATGGATATCGACAGCCGTAACTTTGTCGATGTCATGAAAGATCTGGCTAGTCAGACCGGTATCGAGCTGCCAAAAGACAATCAGGACAGCAAAAAACTGGTCTATAAACGCGAGGTCAAAAAACCGGCGCCACCGGCCAAAACTGCACCCGCGCCAGCAACACCCACACCGACCGAAACTGATCAAGTCCCTGCTGCACATTTTGATCCTTTTGAGCAGTTCCAGCCAGCAGATGATCCCTTTGCCGGTTTTGAACAATATCCGGATTTTGATCAGGAGCCGATACAGGAAGGCAACCTGTTTGATCTGCTGGAAAATGTGGCGCAGTTTTATGAACAGCAGTTACCGCACAGCCAGTCGGCACAGCAATATTTTCGCCAGCGCGGTTTAAGCGCACAGACCATCCAGTTCTGGCGTTTGGGCTATGCACCGGAAGACTGGCAGCATCTGGAAAAAGCATTTCCACAAGATATTGAAGGTTTAAAACTGCTGGGGCTAATTCGTACCAGCGATTCCGGCCGTGATTTTGACCTGCTACGTGACCGGGTGATTTTCCCGATCCGCGATCACAAAGGGCGTGTGGTCGGTTTTGGTGGCCGTGCGCTCAATGATGAAATCAAGCCGAAATATATCAACTCGCCCGATTCGGAAGTCTTCCATAAAAACCAGCTGCTGTATGGCCTATACGAAGGCCGCAAGCAGAAAGCCCAGGACTGGCTGATGGTGGAAGGCTATATGGATGTGATTGCGCTGCAGCAATATGGCATTTATGGCGCCGTGGCAACGCTGGGGACTGCCAGTAATACCGAACACCTGAATATTCTGTTTAAGCAGAACTCACGCATTACCATTGCCTTTGATGGTGATGCCGCAGGTCAGAAAGCAGCACGACGTACGCTGGAAATTGCCCTGCCCCTGCTGAATGATGGCCGTGAACTGAAGTTTTTTGTGCTGCCGGATGATCATGACCCAGACTCGCTGATCCGCCGTGAAGGCATTGAAAATTTCCGCCGCCTGCTCGATCAGGCGCCGCTACTGTCTGATTTTGTGTTTGCGCATTTAAGTCAAAACCATGATATCAGCAAGCCCGAAGGCAAAAGTCAGGTGATGGGCGAGTTAAAACAGCTGACTGAACTGTTACCGAAAACCGGCTCTTACCGTTATCTGCTGCAACAGTTTTTCCGCGAGAAGCTCGGCTTTAACCGCAAATGGCAGCCACATACCAATAATGATGCCTCACTCAGCTTTAGCACCAAGGTTGATGCCGAAGAATATGTGGTGGCGATTCTAATCAACCATCCGTATTTATATATTCATTTTGAGCCGTTACGCGCACTGATTCCGACCGATCAGTTACTGGCCAAAATCCTGCAAATCTTTAACGGAATTTTTGATGAATTACCGGATGATCCGGAACTGGCCAAATACTATGTGCTAGGCGCCTGTGCGGCTTATCATTACGAATTGCAGCGCATTTTACAGCAGGCCAATGTCGGGGATTACACCACTTCACCAGAAAAAGCTGACAAGCTGGCCGAAGATTTTTCCATTAAACTGCAATACCATTTCTTGCAGCAGAAAATCCGCTCGAAGAAATTTAGCAGTATTGAAGAAATGCGTAATCTGAAACATCAGATTTATCAGATTGATAAAAAACGTTCCCTGACCTTACTGGAAGAATAAGCGGCATTAAACACCATGCTAAACCATCACAATGGCTTAGCGTTTAGATTTACGCCGTTTGACACTGACCTGCTGCAGTTCGTTTTGCAGCATTTCAAAGTATTCCGGATCTTCGGCTTTGGCCGCCTGACGCAGCACAATCGAGGTGGGATGCAGCAATTTCTGAGTCAAACGGTAAGAAAATTCCTGTAACACCTGTGCCGCATTTTCACCTTTGGCAATTCGTGCCATCGCCAGCTGCAGTTCTTCCTGACGTAACGTTTCACCCTGCTCACGATAAGCCTGAATGGTACTGCCGGCACTTTTGACCTTTTGCTGGGTTACCAGTTCGGTCGCCAGCTGATTCACCATCACCTCGGCTTCTACCGCGGCCTGACGACGCTGTGCCAGATTCTCGTCAATCACGCTTTGCAGGTCATCAACGCCGTATAGATACACACCATCTAGCGATTCCACTTTCGGGTCGATATCACGCGGAACAGCCAGATCGACCAGCAACATCTGCTGGTAACGACGCTTTTTCAGCGCGGCTTTGACTTCTTTATAGCCAATCACCTGATGCAGGCTGCCGGTACAGCTGGAGATCACATCGGCGCGATGCAAATGTTCTGCCAGCTGTTCAAATTCAATAATTTCAACTTCTACCCGATGGGCAATTTCCTGGGCCAGATTTTCAGCACGGGCACGGGTGCGGTTGCAGATCATGACCTTGGCCACGCCCATTTCCGCCAGATGCTTGGCCACCAGACTGTTCATTTCACCTGCCGCCACCACCAGCACGGTCAGCTTGTCCGGATGGCTAAACACCTGTAGCGCCAACTGTGCTACTGCATAGCCCATGGACACCGCATGACTGCCGACTGCCGTTTCAGAACGCACCCGTTTGGCCGCATAAAAGGCGTATTCAAAAATATGGTTTAAATCTTGCGAAACGGTGTGGGCATCTTTGGCCAAAGATAAGGCCGATTTGACCTGCCCCAGAATTTGCGGTTCACCGAGCATTAAGGAATCGAGGCCGCTGGCAACGCGCATTAAGTGGGTGACAGCCTGCGCATTTTCATAGCGATAAACGTGATTTTGTAGTTGTTTGACATCCAGACCATTTACCTGGGCGAGCCAGCCCAGCACCGTGTCTGCATGGTCAGACATGGCGTACACTTCAGTTCGGTTACATGTAGAAACCACCACCATGTCATTTAACAGGTGACTCTGGCTTTGTTCGGCAAGTAATTGAGTTAACTTTTCAGGGTTAAAAGCAATTTGCTCACGCAATTCTACAGAGGCGGTTTGATGGTTGACACCCAATGCAAAGAAAGACATATCAGATCATCATTTCGCTAAATTTATGCTATTGTGCAATAACGGTGTCATAAAAAGCATTACTTGGATCAAGAAAAATTGCGTCAAACAACCAGCCGGCTTAGCGGCGCGACAATTAAGCAATATTCTACCACACTCTTACTCGTGGGTAGCATGGCTTCTAGTGCTCATATTAGAGCATCTGGAGATTTTTTCCATGCACCTACAAATCTGAACGCCATAAAACAAAGCATGGTGGCGGAATTTGCCCTCGCCTCGAATGACGTGGCTACCGCCTTACATAACTATACTGTACTGGCAATTAAAAGTAATTCAACCAGTATTAAACAGCGCGCACTGAATATTGCACTGGAACACAATGACTTAAATGCAGCTTTGGACATTGCCACCCACTGGGTGATTCAGGAACCGGAAGATGTTCCAGCCCTGTTTTATCTGGCGCATATTGCCCTGAAAGCGCATGAATATGACCTGGCCGCTGAAACCCTGGACAAGATTCTGGCCATTGATGCCACTGCCGATTTAGAACAGATTCTGGCCGGTATTGCCCCGGAGTCGCCAGAAGATCGTGAGTTTCTGATTCAGGCACTACGCACCAGCAAAGAAAAAGATAATCCCTCAATTCTGATTCTGATTGCCGGTTTAAAAGCCCAGAATGGCCAGTTAGAAGAAGCGCTGGAAACGGTCAACCGGGTGCTACGCAAACGTCCGAAAGTGACCGGTTATATCCTGCTCAAAGCCAGCCTGCTAAGTGCGCTGCAAGACTCGAAAGCTGCCCAGGAATGGTATGCCAAATCCAGCCGCAAACATAAAAACAATCTGGAAGTACGTCTGGCTGAAGCCAAATATCTGTTAAAAACCAATCAGCCGGAATTGGCCCTGACCAAACTGGAAGCGATGCTGGAAAAATGGCCAAAGGAAGATGAAGCCCTGTTTCTGGCTGGTCTGACCAGTATTGACTTGAAGCAGTATGAAAAGGCCGAGAAATATCTGGTCGAGTTGCGTTATTCCAACCAGTATCAAAATGAAGCCTATTACTATCTGGCGGTCAATGCCGAGCGTAAACAGCATTTTGAAACCGCCAAAGCCTATTACCGTCTGGTCGATGGCAGCCTGTATACCGTTTCGCGGCGCAGCATGATCAATATTTATAGCCAGCAAAGCCGCCAGCATGAAGCCTTACGCTTTTTGACCCAGGAACGGGTCAATTATCCGCAGCACGCCAGTTTTTTATATCAGGCTCAGGCGGAAATTCTAAAGCGCATGAACAACAAGACTGCCGCCTTAAGACTGCTGGATGAAGCCATCCGCAATTTACCCGATGATCCGGAACTGCTGTATTCGGAAGTGTTGCTGCTAGACCCTTATCAGGACAAAGACAAACTGGACCGCTTGCTGAAAAAACTGTTACAGGTCGAGCCGAACAGTCCGACTTATTTAAATGCCTATGCCTATACCCTGGCGCTACAAAACCGCCGGCTGGATGAAGCACGCCAGTATGTGGAACAGGCGCTGGAATTTGCTCCGGAACAGGCCTCAATTCTGGATACTTTAGGCCTGATCAGCTATCTGCAAAATGATTTTGACACCTCTGCCCAGGTGCTGGAAAAGGCTTTTGCCTTAAGTGCAACAGTCAAAATTGGGGTCCGTTATGCCAAGGCGCTGTATATGCAGGGCAATTTGACAAAATTTAGTCAAGTTTTACAACAACTCCAACAAAAATATCCAAATGATCCGCAATTAGAACAGCTTCATTCGCTATTGTTACCGCAACACAGCCCTCAGAGTTAATACGCATGCAACTTATTTCCAAACTCAGTCTTAGTCTTGTCACGGTCAGCACCCTGGTGCTGGGTGGTTGTCAGCAGTTCACCCAACCGCAAACACCCGCAAGCCCAATGGTTGAGGCAGAAAATCAGTTTCATCTGCAAGGAAAAATCGGGGTACGCACACCACAGCAGTCAGGCAGCGCCTTTTTTAACTGGCTGCAACAGCAGGAACAGTTTGATATTGAACTAAGCGGCATTTTAGGCGTCGGTAAAACACAGATTTCCGGCCAGCCGGGACAAGTCACACTGAATAGCGCCAAAACCGGCACTATTCAGGCAGCAACAGCCGAAGAACTGCTGCAGCGGGCCACCGGCTGGCAAGCGCCAATCAGTCATATCATTGACTGGGTGCAGGCACGTCCGGCCACTACACAGGCCAAAGTCGCTTACGATAGCCAGCGTCGTCCAACCCAGTTTCTAGAAGATGGCTGGACCGTTGATTTAAGCTATAACGAACAGGCGCGTTTGCCAAACCGTTTAATTTTAAAGCAAACATTTGAATCCGGTCAGGAGAACCGTATTACAATGGTGATCCAAAACCGTTAATTTTGTGCTGTCATGATTCGTGTTCCCTCACCTGCCAAACTGAACCTGTTTTTGCATATTACTGGCCGCCGTGAAAATGGCTATCATGAACTGCAAAGCATTTTCCAGCTGATCGATCTCTACGACTGGCTTGAATTTGAGCCATTGGATACAGCCGAGATTCAGATCGACGGTTTAAATTCAGTCGATCTGGAACAGAACCTGATTTATCGGGCGGCGCAGATCTTAAAACCTTTTACCCAAGCGCCGACCGGTTTAAAAATCCGGCTGGACAAACAGATTCCTATGGGTGCCGGACTTGGTGGTGGCTCATCCAATGCCGCCACCACCCTCATTGTGCTGAACCAACTGTGGCAATGTGGACTCAATTCTGAGCAGCTGGCCGATTTAGGGGTGCAACTGGGCGCCGATGTGCCGATTTTTGTCCATGGCCGCAATGCCTGGGCAGAAGGTATTGGTGAACACTTAACATTCATAGACTTAGAACAAAAACAGTACATAGTGCTAAAACCTGACTGTTTTATCAGCACTCAACTGCTTTTTTCACAAAAAACGTTGACAAGAGATACGAAGCCATCTAAATTTTGCGCCTATCAGTTGAAGCCATCTGATTTCGGAAACAACTTTGAGCCACTGGCCAGAGCCTTATATCCTGAAGTCGATGAAGCCATGCAATATCTGGATCAGTTCGGAGTTGCCAAGCTTACAGGTACAGGTGCCTGTGTTTTTATTGAAGTGACTTCAGAAATGAAGATTGATGAGATTCTGGCTCAGGCACCATGTAAAGCTTACCTGGTCCACAGTTTAGCCGAATCACCATTAATTCATTTCAAAGTTGAATAGGGGTATCGCCAAGTGGTAAGGCAGCGGGTTTTGATCCCGCCATCCGTTGGTTCGAATCCAGCTACCCCTGCCATTTTTCACCTGTAGATGTACTGTATTAGGGGTATCGCCAAGTGGTAAGGCAGCGGGTTTTGATCCCGCCATCCGTTGGTTCGAATCCAGCTACCCCTGCCATCTTACAGTCATCAAATTTAGGGGTATCGCCAAGTGGTAAGGCAGCGGGTTTTGATCCCGCCATTCGTTGGTTCGAATCCAGCTACCCCTGCCATTTTCTCGAAAAAGACAGAGCATTGGTTTGCTGTTCTGCTGTTAATTTACCTTGACATCGACCAGCAAAAATATTAAAGTTCTGCCGCATTAGGGGTATCGCCAAGTGGTAAGGCAGCGGGTTTTGATCCCGCCATTCGTTGGTTCGAATCCAGCTACCCCTGCCATCTATTTCCATACATTCCAACCGCCAAGGGTGCTTCATGCCCAATCTTGTCGTTTTTAGTGGAACTGCGCATCCACAATTCGCCCAAAAAGTCGTAAGCCATCTTCACATTCCTTTAGGTGCTGCCTCAGTCGGTCAATTTTCTGACGGTGAAATTGCTGTAGAAATTACCGAGAATGTACGTGGTAAAGACGTTTTCATCGTTCAGCCTACTTGTGCCCCAACCAATGATAACCTGATGGAAATCCTGGTGATGGCAGATGCATTGCGTCGTGCAAGTGCTGGCCGTATCACTGCCGTGATTCCTTATTTCGGTTATGCCCGTCAAGATCGTCGTCCTCGTTCAAGCCGTGTGCCAATTACTGCAAAAGTGGTTGCAGATATGTTGACCACTGTCGGTATTGACCGCGTGGTGATGATTGACCTGCACGCTGACCAGATTCAAGGTTTCTTCGATATTCCTGTAGACAACATTTACGGTACGCCAGCGCTGCTTGCTGACTTACGCCAGCAGTCACACGACAACCTGATGGTGGTTTCACCTGACGTGGGTGGTGTCGTACGTGCCCGTGCTGTTGCCAAGCAAATGGGGGATATCGACCTTGCGATCATTGATAAACGTCGTCAAAAAGCCAATGAATCACAAGTGATGCATTTGATTGGTGATGTGAAAGATCGTGACTGCGTCATCGTGGATGACATGGTCGATACCGCAGGTACCCTGTGTAAAGCAGCAGATGCACTCAAAACTTTTGGTGCGCGTAAAGTGGTTGCTTATGCTACTCACCCGGTGCTGTCTGGTAAAGCGATTGAGAACTTAAAGAATTCTGTGATTGATGAACTGGTTGTTACTGACACCATTCCATTATCAGAAGAAGCTCAAAACCTTGGCAAGATTCGTCAGGTTTCAGTCGCAAGCATGGTTGCTGAAACAATTCGTCGTATTAACAACGAAGAATCTATTAGCGCAATGTTCGATTCTTATCTATAATAGTGCGCTAAATTTTCAAAAGCCCTGCTTTATGCAGGGCTTTCTATCACCAGATCGGTCGCAGGTCTGGTTTATTTAACCTGAAATAGGATGTCTATCATGGCAAACTTCGTATTAAACGCTCAAGCGCGTGAAGCAGCTAACCAAGGGAAAGGTGCGAGCCGCCGCCTTCGTCACGCTGCTCAAGTTCCAGCTATCATTTATGGTGGCGACGCTGAGCCAGTAGCAGTAACTTTAGAACTTCGTGAGCTTGTAAAAGCTTTAGAAAGCAATGCTTTCTTTGAAGAAGTTGTAGAAATCAAAGTAGGCGACAAAGTTGAAAACGTGAAAATCCAAGCGTTACAACGTCACCCTGCTAAAAACACACCAATGCACGCTGACTTCAAACGCGCATAAGTGTTAATGGTGTAAATTAGTGTCAAATATTTCACTGATTGTTGGTTTGGGCAACCCAGGTGCTGAGTATGCCCAAACCCGCCATAATGCAGGCTTCTGGTTTGTTGAACGCCTTGCAGATCAATATGGCATCTCTTTAAAAGCTGATCCGAAATTCAAAGGCATCAGCGGTCGCGGTAATATTGAAGGTCAGGACGTTCGTCTGCTATTACCAACAACCTTTATGAACCGTTCCGGTCAAAGTGTTGTGCCCTTCGCCAAATTCTATCAAATCGCCCCTGAAGCCATGCTGATTGCCCATGATGAACTGGATATGAATCCGGGGATTATTCGCCTGAAAACTGGCGGCGGTCATGGTGGTCATAATGGTTTACGTGACATCGTTCCGCACACCGGTCCAAATTTCCACCGTTTACGCATTGGTATTGGTCATCCGGGGTCTAAAGAACGTGTTTCCGGTCATGTGCTCAGCAAAGCCCCAAGCCAGGAACAAGGCTTGATGGATGATGCTCTCAGCCACGCGCTGTCTCGCATGAAATTACTGGTCAATGGTGAGATTCAGCAAGCCATGAACCAGATCAATGCCTATAAACCCAACGAATAACCTAATAATTGTTGAACAATCCTGCTTGCCATCTGGCAAAATTGGGCGCAAAATGCGCTCGTCGGCTGATTCGGTCGCAGTGATTGATTCAACCATAAGATAAAGATCTTAGGTCCACTAAGGAGACGCTAGCCATGCTATCTCGTTTATTAAAATGCAAAATTCACCGTGCTTTCGTGACACATGCGGAACTTCATTATGAAGGTTCATGTGCAATTGATGGCAAACTTATGGATTTAGCTGGCATTCGCGAATACGAAGAAATTCACGTCTGGAACGTAACCAATGGCAAACGCTTTACCACTTATGCGATTCGTGGTGAAGACAATTCAGGCATCATTTCAGTCAATGGTGGCGCAGCACATCAGGCAGATGTCGGCGATATCATCATTATTGCGACTTTCGGTGATTTCACTGAAGTAGAAGCCAATGCGCATAAACCACGCCTGGTATATGCCAACCCGGACAACACCGTGAGCCACACCGCCAACTGTATTCCGGTACAAGTCGCTTAAGACCTAAGATCATCCTACGAAAAAGCCCGCACATTGCGGGTTTTTTTATGGCAGAAATATAAGTCATGGGTTACTTAAAACAGATACTGCCCTGCTGTGCTGATTAGTCCATACAGCGCAATCAGAATTAAAAGAGCACCACACAGCGCCAGTACCGGCCGATAACCGCGTGACAGCGTTAAACGGTAAAAACCCAAATACAACAAAGACAAAGTCAGAAAATCCAGTACAATCCAGCTGGCGGTCAGCAGGATTAAGCTGTTATTAAAATGATCGGTGACCTGAATAAATTGCGGGAAAAAGGCACTAAAAAACAGAATATCTTTCGGATTGGAAATCCCGACCAGAAAACCCTGCCGAAATCCGCCTACAGCGCTGGCCGTCTCCTGTTTCGGTCCGGCCGCTGCCCGGCTTTCCTTGAGAATGTCCACCCCCAAATAGGCAATATAGACACAGCCTAGCAGCTTAATTAAATCCAGCCAGAAGGCCTGAATATTGAAGATGCCTTTTAAAATCAGCACCGAGCAGGCAATTAACAGCAAAGAAGCTAAATTAGTCCCGACAATGGTCTGAAACGCCCGCCGGTAACCACCTTTGAGTCCGGCACCAATCACCAGCATCATCACCGGGCCTGGGGTGGCAATCATGATCACCACCGCCAGACAGTACAACAGATATTCAGCCATATTGATCATCTGTGGTACTCCTGCGCTACTCTTGCTTAAACCTTAGGATGAAAAACTAGTCATCCTCTTCCAGACTGACTTTTAATAAATGCTGGCTAATGCCATCGGCACGTAAAAATGCCAGGTCATAACTCGCAGTCGCCAGTGCCAGTACCCGACGCTCAAATTCCTGCCACAGTGGTTTAACCTGCGCGGCCTGAATACCAAGACCACTGTCATCGGCCAGATGCTTGTTTTTTTCACATAATTTGAGCGCATGATATAACTTGCGGCCTGCGCTGGCATCGGGACGTAAACGCACCCGCTTCGACAGCACAAAATGCTCTACCTGCGGCAAACGGGAAAATGGCAACATTGGTACCAGAATCTGGTCCAGCTGGGCATCCAGACGCTGCCAGACAGCCGTTTGCTGTTCGGAGGTATAACCATTCCAGCGTATCACTTCATGATTAAAACGACGACAACCACGACACACTGAATCACCAAATACCGTAGAGCAGCGGCCTGCACACGGGGTCAATGAGGCGATTCGACGATCCGTACTCAAAATATACTCCAGAAAAGCGCAGTAATGCCGGCCTGAATGCAGCCGTATTACTTTTGGTAAAATCATAGGCGAGGATAGGCATCATAGCCGACTCTATCGCAGATTTAAAACCATATTTCTGTTCTGGATTTCTCGCTATCTGGGCACTTTCACGCTAAAATATGCCCCTCAAATTTTTTATATCACATTGGAGTACTCCATGAACGCTACTGTAGAACAGCTTGCACCTGTAGAACAGCAAGCGACCTCTGGTTGGGTTGTTGCCGCACTTTATCAATTCAAAGAAGTTCAAGATCCTGCGGATCTACAACAACGTCTTTTAGATTTGGTAAACAGCATCAACCTGTGCGGTACTCTCATTGTGGCGGGTGAAGGGATTAATGGTACGGTGGCGGGTGACCGTGAAGCCATTGATCAGGTGCATCAGTTTCTTTTAAACGAAGGCTTTAGCGCGATGGAATATAAAGAATCGCACAGCGCCGACAAGCCTTTCCGTAAAATGAAAATTAAGCTGAAAAAAGAAATTGTGACTTTGGGTGTAGAGGTCAAACCACGTGATCTGGTCGGCCATTATCTGGACCCGAAAGAATGGAATGAACTAATTGCACGTGATGACGTGATTTTAATTGATACCCGTAATGACTATGAATACAAGGCCGGGACTTTTAAAGGCGCGATTGATCCGCAAACTGAAACCTTCCGTGAATTTCCAGACTATGTGAAAAAAGAACTGGAACAGCACAAAGACAAGAAAATTGCCATGTTCTGTACCGGTGGGATTCGCTGTGAAAAATCCACTTCGTTATTGCTGCAAGAGGGCTTCCAGGAAGTCTATCACCTGAAAGGTGGTATTTTGAAATACCTCGAAGAAACCCCGGCAGAAGAAAGCTTGTGGGAAGGTGAATGTTTCGTATTTGATGGCCGTACTGCGGTTACGCATGGTGTGGAAGAAGGTCAAAATACCAAGTGTCATGCCTGTGGTTGGCCTTTACTGCCAGAAGAAGTGGCAGAACCAAGCTATGAACACGGCGTATCTTGTAAATACTGTATTGATAAAACCACAGAAAAACAGAAAGCTGGCTTCCGTATGCGTCAATCTCAGATTGCAGCGGCAAAACGCAAACGTCTGTAATAATGTAAACCAGTACAAATAATTTTACAAAAAGCCCTATTTATAGGGCTTTTTTTACGTCTATTCACATACCAGAATCAATTCAATACCAAAGCACCCTCTGGTACTAACAGAAGCCAGTCATGCTTAGGCTAAACTCCAAATCACAACAAAAACAATGCAGTTTTATTTTGACGTACAGATTCTCACCCATGGACAAGGATTGACTTATGCAAAGAACGATAACAACACGCTATAAACACCAATTCCGTACTGCCTTACTGCAACGAGCGCATCAGCAGCAAGATCTGCAATTGCACCACCTGAAACAGCAGCTTGAACAGCGTTCACACTTGTTTATTGTGGGGTTTGGCACCGTGCTCGGCGCGATTCTGGCAATGTTTATTGCCTATCACCTTTCCAATATCTGGAGTGGTTACCTGATTGTCGCTGTCTTGCCGCTGCTGGTGGCGTATGGGCTTCGAAAAGTCTATGTGCACACCCTGTCGCATACCGCTGAGGAAGATTTTTAGTTACGTTTCAGCTCTTTACTGAAAAACCAATCCTCTTTAGCATGAAGGTCTAATTTTTAGGCCTTCTTGACTTTATGAACCTGACCGAATGGATTATTTCCATTATGGAACAGCTGGGTTACTTCGGTATTGCCCTGCTTATGTTTCTGGACAACGTATTCCCCCCTATTCCTTCCGAAATTATTATGCCTTCTGCTGGTTATTCGGCCTCACAAGGTGAATTACTGTTTGTTGGTGTCGTGGTTGCCGGCTGTTTCGGTTCGCTACTGGCCGCGGCCTTGCTGTACTGGGTCGGCTATAAATTCGAACATGATGCGATTTTCCGCTTTGTCGACCGCTACGGAAAATACCTGTTCCTAAAATCGGCCGATGTCAAAAAATCACTGGACTGGTTCGAGCAGTATGGGCATCGCATTGTCTTTGCCGGACGCATGATTCCGGCGGTACGCTCTTTAATTAGTATTCCCGCCGGCATGAGCCGGATGCCCTTCTGGAAATTCATGTTCTACAGCAGCCTCGGCACCATCATCTGGACCACTTTTCTGGCTGCGGTCGGGTTTTATTTTGGCGAAAATCAGGCGCTGATGCAGAAAATTTTTAGCCAGGTCGGCTATGTCATTATTGCAATTGTGATTGCGATTATCGGCTGGATTCTATACCGTAGGTATATGCGTAAACGCGCTTCGTGATGTGCATTGGCCGAGCTACAGGCCAAACTTGGGGATTCAATGAAACACTATTTGCTGCATTTGGCTGCAGTCTACAGCATTGCGCTGGTCCTGCTGACCATGGTTCTAGTTTATGGTTTAAATCTTGGGGTATTAACCCTTTTTCCAACACTGGTGGTGGTCGCGCTGATCAATGCCAAACATTTTGTAAAACGTGAAAAACGCCTGCCGACCTCAGATGAAAGAATTCAGCTGATTTGGGGCAGCAGTGCCGTGGCCATCATCATTGGCAGCCTGTTTATCTTTTTTATGGTGCTGATGAACCCCTATGCAGAGCAGATTATTCAATCGGCTGAGAAAATGGGACTGGCCCTCATGGCAGTGTTGATGCTATGTATGGTCGCCATCCATGGTGCAGTATTTTATGCCGCCTATGTCTGGTATGCCGCTTATTGCTCCAAACAGTAGTTAGCAATTTCAAACACTAATCAAATATGCTTTAGAAATTCTGTTGTGCAGATGGGTGGCTTCCGGACAGCGCATCTGCACGGAAAATTTAACTGTATGTAAGTAAGCCCTGCTTTTCGTCACCAGAAACCGACATAAGTTATTTATCTTAACGTGAAAGGTGCAATTCTCCTGCCCGCGCCGGGTCCTGTCTGATCTAAGTTAAAACTCAAGAGATCCGCTTGATCTTAATTTTTTGATTCATTTTACTTAGATCATCATCAGCCCCAAGAGGATACAGACATGACGAATCCAGAAATAGAAACCCAGCGCCAGCAGGAACAAAAACGCGAACAGGTCAAACAGCTACCGAAACAGCAGCAGCAACAGCTGAATGCCAACCCGAAAACAGGTGAAACCGGCACCCATCCGGTGGGTACCAGTGTCGGTGCGGTCGGTGGTGCAGCCACAGGTGCCGCAGTCGGGGCCACCACCGGCCCGATTGGCGCAGTGGTCGGAGGTACCATTGGTGCCGTGGTGGGCGGTCTGGTTGGTAAAACCGCTGCAGAAGCCGAAAACCCGACCGAAGGTGATGAAGATATTTACTGGCATGAACACAGCCAGAGCCAGCCTTACTATACCAGCCTGCAAAACACACATCCGGACTTAAGCTATGAGCGTGATTATCAGGCTGCCTACCGGGTCGGTTATGCCCAGCGTTCACGCTATGAACCGGGTACACGCTTTGAAGATGTAGAACCCGATTTACGCAGCGAATGGGAGTCCACCAAGGGCGATACCCGTTTGGCCTGGGAAGATGCCAAACATGCGGTGCGTGATGCCTGGAACCGTATGACCCGCTAATGTAATCCGGCTATAAAAAAACACCTCCGAGGAGGTGTTTTTTTATTTATTCGGTTTGCATCAGTTTGGAGTGTGATACATCAAATACAGTTCATTAAGGTTGTCCGGAATTTCTTCCGCCAGCTCATCCATTAACTGACCATTACGACGGAAGCTTTCCATTTGCGGGTCTTCTTCATCAATGCCGCTAAACACCATGATTGGTAAAGTCAGATCTACCAGCTGTTCTTCAAATTCTGGCGTGAACCAGGCTTCTTCATTCAGGAACATGGCATCCACAAAGCCCACACTCCAGTCGCCCAAGCTTGATTCTACATCTGCTTCTTCAATTTCGAATGGAAATTCGATGCCTTCTTCATTGGCCAGGTTTTGACGAATGGATTCGAGCCAGGTTTTCACCTGCGCTACGATTTCTGCCGGCACTTTTTTCTGGTTGCCTTCAAACAGTTCATCCAGCCATTGGTCAAATTGCGGGCCAACTGCAATGGCACACAAAAAACCATGAGTGGCAGCAAAATCTAGACCGTATTCGTTCTGGTCACCATCTAGATATTCACTTAACAGGTCTAAATCTAAAGCACTCATCTTAAATCCAAAAATCGTCTATACAAGGTATAGCATAGCATTTTCCGAAGACTTTACTGAACCCAAATTTCAGTCATCTTCGTCGTCAAAATCATCTTCGTCGAAGTCATAATCAAAATCCTTGAGATCACGCTCCAGTCGACGCTGTGCCAGCAGATCATCAATCAAGCGACGTTTTTCTAACGATTCTTTCGCACTGATTTTACCTGCCGCTTCATCGAAGCTGACATCATCATCACCGTAGTTATCATCTAGTTCAAAATCTGTTGAAGACACTAAAACTACCTCAGAATGAAAAAATGTGAATGGGTTTAGCCGCTATTTATCTGCCTTTGAAAAAGTTGTCAAGTTTTATTTATATTTTTTGTTTTTCCCGACTATTTTTGGCTTGTATTTCGCGCTAAAATTTGTGTATTTATGAAGACCTTATCTGCATAAGTATAGTTTAAAGCATATGACAAGAATATTTCGCGGACAAAACGGATGCCAGACTTGAAAACCGGGCAAGATGCCCCATATTCCTATTCAGTTTTGCTTTCAAACATTTTTATAAAATCATGCTTGATTGATCAAATCAGAAACTTTTACAGCAAATTGTGCTATCATGCACGGTTTTTCACTGCCACAGATTCAACGAAGAGTAAGCAAAGATGAGCGATATGACTTCCCCTACTTCGCAAGTAGCGGCTCTGATTAGCCGAGGCAAAGAGCAAGGTTACCTAACTTATGCCGAGGTTAACGATCATCTCCCAGACTCAATCACGGAAAGCGAACAGATTGAAGACATCATCCAGATGCTTCAGGACGTGGGTATTCCTGTGCATGAACGTGCACCTGAATCTGATGATGCGATGTTCGAAGACACCACAGAAGCTGCAGATGAAGTCGCTGAAGAAGAAGCAGCGGCAGTACTGGCTTCTGTAGAAAATGAGCCTGGCCGTACCACGGACCCTGTGCGTATGTATATGCGTGAAATGGGGACCGTTGAGCTGTTAACGCGAGAAGGCGAAATTAGTATCGCGAAACGTATTGAAGAAGGCATCCGTGATGTGCTGCATTCAATTGCGTACTGGCCAAATGCCGTTGAAGTGGTTCTACAAGAATACAAAGATTATGAAAATGGCGAACGCCGCCTGGCCGATCTGCTTTCAGGTTACTTAGATCCTGAAACCGATGAAGAAATTCCGGAAGTGCTGGAAGATGAAGCCGTGCTCGACGATGAAGAAGAATCGAGCAGCAAGAGCACCAAAGATGTCAAACTTGATGACGACGATGAAGAAGAAGAGTCAGAATCGGATGATGATTCTGAAGCGGATTCTGGTCCGGACCCTGAAATTGCCAAAGTACGTTTTGCCGAGCTGACTGAAGCCTGGAAAAACACCAAAGACGTCATTGCAAAGCATGGCCGTAACAGCAAAGAAGCGGAAGCTGCGTTACAGGCTCTGGCCAGCGTGTTCATGATGTTCAAATTTGCGCCGCGCCTGTTTGATATTATTTCAGAAATGATTCGTGGCACGCATGACCAGATTCGTGCAGCAGAACGTGAAGTAATGCGTTATGCAGTACGTCGTGGCCGTATGGACCGTACCCAGTTCCGTACGACTTTCCCGGGTCAGGAATCTAATCCGGCATGGTTAGACGAACAGATTGCCAAAGCTCCTGCAGAGATGAAAGGCTACCTGGAAAAAGTGCGTCCTGACGTACTGGCCTTCCAGCAAAAAATTGCCGACATCGAAAAAGAGTTGGGTCTGAATGTTAAAGACATTAAAGACATTGCCAAACGTATGGCGGTGGGTGAAGCCAAAGCACGTCGCGCCAAGAAAGAAATGGTCGAAGCCAACTTGCGTCTGGTGATCTCGATTGCCAAGAAATACACCAACCGCGGCTTGCAGTTCCTGGATCTGATTCAGGAAGGTAACATCGGTCTGATGAAAGCGGTAGACAAGTTTGAATACCGTCGTGGTTACAAGTTCTCGACTTATGCGACTTGGTGGATTCGTCAGGCGATCACACGTTCGATTGCCGATCAGGCACGTACCATCCGTATTCCGGTACACATGATTGAAACCATTAACAAGATTAACCGTGTTTCTCGTCAGTTGTTGCAGGAAATGGGCCGCGAACCGACACCGGAAGAACTCGGTGAACGTCTGGAAATGGACGAAGTGAAGGTACGTAAAGTCCTGAAAATTGCCAAAGAACCGATTTCCATGGAAACGCCAATTGGTGATGATGAAGATTCGCATTTGGGTGACTTTATTGAAGACAGCAACATCACCTCTCCAGTCGATGCAGCGACTTCAGAAGGCTTAAAAGAAGCAACACGCGAAGTGCTGGAAAACCTGACTGAACGTGAAGCCAAAGTCCTGAAAATGCGTTTTGGTATTGATATGCCAACCGATCATACTCTGGAAGAAGTCGGTAAGCAGTTTGATGTGACCCGTGAACGGATCCGTCAGATTGAAGCCAAAGCCTTACGTAAATTACGTCACCCTTCCCGCTCTGAACACCTGCGTTCATTCCTGGAAAACGACTAAGTCAGCAGCGGCTTGAATTGGGATCAATCCATCCCCATTTAAGTAGCAATGCCAAAACGCCTGCGCCTTGCAGGCGTTTTTCAATCTTTTGAGGTAATTATGATTGACCGCACTCCCTCTCGTGAATTACAAGAGCATCTTTGGGTTTTTCCGATGGATTACCCGATTAAACTGATTGGTCTGGCCGGTGCAGAGCTGCGTCAAGCGGTGAACGATATTTTCGTGAAACACTTCCCGGACTTTGATGGCGACAAAATGACCGTGACCCCGTCGCGTACCGGTAAATACCACTCGATTACCGCACAGCTGCGTTTCGAGGAGCTGGAACAGGTGCATGCGGTCTATGCCGATTTAGCTGCCTGCCCGCTGATTAAAACCGCGCTTTAAGTTTCAAAAAAACACGCTTCATGCGTGTTTTTTTATGGCGTGCCGTGCAACCGCAGTAATTTAAAGCAGGCACACTCCTATTCCTATTCTGAATCATTATAATTCACATCAGCAGATTTCATTTTTAAGGACGCAGCCTGTGACCGATGCGCTTCAAAAACCGACCCTCATTATCCGTCAGTATTCGCAATTAACACCGTATCAAGACCGCTTTTTAGAGATGAAGCAGTTGACTGAACAGCGTGATGCCAATACCCCCGATGAGCTCTGGATTTTGCAGCATCATGAGGTGCTGACCCAAGGTCAGGCCGGCAAGGCAGAACATATTCTGATTCCCAGCCATATTCCGGTGGTACAAACCGACCGTGGTGGACAGGTGACCTGGCATGGTCCGGGCCAGCTGGTGGCGTATTTCCTGTTTGACCTGAACCGTTTGGGCTGGAATGTCCGCACGCTGGTATCGTATGCCGAAAACCTGATGATTGCGCTGCTCAAAAAATATGGTATTGAAGCTTATGCCAAAGCAGATGCGCCGGGTGTCTATGTCGCGGAGCGTAAAATTGGCTCATTGGGCTTTAAAATCCGCAAAGGCCGTAGTTACCATGGACTAGCGCTGAATATTGACTGTGATTTGAGTGGTTTTCAAACCATTAACCCCTGTGGGTATGCCGGTCTGGAAATGGTGCGCATTCAGGATTTAGTCCCAGACTATCCATCGTTTGAAACTTTATGCCGAGATATCATTGAAACTTTAGAGCACAGTGGTTACTTTAGTGAGGTTCAAACCATTCAAGCCTAAATGACTTTACTTTTGAATAAGAAATAAATTAGAGTATTTACTCTAAACCCAATAATAGATGTTAACAAAGGGACTCAGCGAGTGATTTCAAGCAAAACCGTGAAGCCCGCTTTGCAACAGGCCTATGTCAAACTCATGATGGATGTGATTGGCAGAGGTCTGGTGATGGCAAGCCAGGTCGATCAAGAAATAAAACAGGAAGTTGCAAAGTTTCCCGCAAATTTTATCCTGTCCATGAAAGTGTTTCCCAATGGACCTGCGTTCATTGCCCGGGTGACTGAAGATCATCAGCTCGAACTGCTGCCTGAACTGGATGGCAAACCCGATCTGGTCATTACCTTCAAGCATCTGACCCATGCCTTTTTGGTGTTCTCGTTTCAGGAAAGTACGGCACAGGCCTTTGCCCATGACCGCATGATTGCCGATGGTGACCTGTCTTATGCCATTCGTCTGGTGCGTTGCCTGAACAAAATGGAAGCCCTGATTTTGCCTAAACTGCTGGCAGAGCTGGCCGTCAAACAATACCCATCCGAACTTAACTTAAAAGAAAAACTCAGCGGAGCTGCCCATATTTACCTGAAAGTGGCTCAGTCCTATTTCCAACGGAGTGCATAACATGGCGAAGCCTTATTACGAATTTTTTTGTCCAGTCAAAGTCATTGCCGGCAATGCCGCACTGGAACACATTCCGTTTGAATTGGTGACTTTAGGTGCGAAACGCCCGCTGATCATTACCGACAAAGGCGTCCGTGGTAACAACCTGCTGGCCCCGGTTGAAGCGGCTTTTGAATCGACCGATGCTGAAATTGGCTATATTTTTGATGATGTACCACAGGATTCAAGTCTGGACACGGTACGTAAAGCGGCGCAGCTGTATCGTGACCACAACTGTGATGCCATTATTGCTGTCGGCGGCGGTTCGGTGATTGACACCTCTAAAGCTACCAATATTCTGGTGACGGAAGGCGGCGATGACCTGCTGAAATATTCCGGTGCGCACAATCTGCCAAAACCATTAAAGCCCTTCTTCGTGATTCCGACCACTTCAGGCACCGGTTCAGAAGTCACCATGGTCGCGGTGGTGTCAGATACTGAAAAGAATGTCAAAATGCCATTCGCCTCTTATTACCTGATGCCGCATGCCGCGATTCTGGACCCGCGCATGACCCAGACCCTGCCACCGCATTTAACGGCAATGACAGCTATGGATGCCATGACCCATGCGGTTGAAGCTTATAGCTGCATGGCCTCAAATCCGATTTCGGATGCCTATGCCACCGCCGCAATCAAGAAAATCAGCAATAACCTGTTTAAAGTGCTGGACAATCCAAGCGATGCCTATGGCCGTCTGGAACTGGCACAGGCCTCGACCATGGCTGGTATTGCCTTCTCCAATTCGATGGTGGGTCTGGTACATTCCCTCGGTCATGCCTTAGGTGCAGTGGCGCATCTGCCGCATGGACTGTGCATGAACCTGTTCTTACCCTATGTGCTGGAATACAACAAAGATGTCAATGGCGACAAAATTGCCGAACTGCTGCTGCCATTGGCCGGCCCGGATATTTATGCCCAGACTCCGGCGCATCTGCGTGCCGATAAAGCCATTGCTACCCTGCTGACCATGCGCGACCGTCTGTATGCCATGACCAAATTGCCACGCACCTTGAGTGAAACCGGCAAGGTTACAGAAGCGCAGCTGGATGAAGTGGCCGAAAAAGCCCTAAACGATGGCTCGATCATTTACAACCCGAAAGAAGCCAGTCTGGAAGATTTGAAATCTATCTTAAAAAAGGCTTGGTAATTTCCAGCAAATAGGCGAATATAGCCAAAATTTCTAGAAGCCTGATGTTTTTTTAAACATCAGGCTTTTACTATACCCAAGAAAAAGTTCTTATTTATTCAGATGATTGGCATATTTTCTGCTAAAAATTTCTGAAAAAGTTACTGACAAAAGCAACCATTTTGGAGTAGATTGGCGGACTTTTGTTTTATTGATAGGGGGGATCGTTCGTCTCAAACGATCCTTAGGAACATGACTGATCCTTGATCAACGATTAAGAGGATAACGCCGTTGACAAATATCTCTGGGACTCAATCGGCAGCTAAACTGCAAAAAACGCTAGGGCTCTGGCACATCATTATTATTGGTTTAGCATATATTCAACCAATGACCTTATTTGACACTTTCGGTTTAGTATCGGAAGAAAGTCATTTTCATGTACCCACCTCGTATATTTTTGCCTTGGTTGCAATCTTGCTGACCTCGTTAAGCTATGGTCACATGATTCGCCGCTACCCATCTTCGGGTTCTGCCTATACTTATGCGCAGAAATCCATTCACCCCAATGTTGGCTTTATGGTGGGCTGGTCATCCTGGCTCGACTACCTGCTGTCGCCAATGGTGAATATTATTCTGGCCGTGATTTATCTGGAAGCGCTGTTCCCGGATGTTAATCATTGGGTCTGGGTCATTGTACTGACCGCGTTTATGACCGGCATCAACCTGCGTGGTGCGCGTTTTGTCGCCAACTTCAACAGTCTGATTGTATTTATCCAGCTTCTGGTCATCGCGATCTTTACCTGGATGGTATTTACCAAACTGCAGGCCGGTTTTAATGCCGATGGCCCGATTAGTGCCGAACAGCGTTATCAGCTCTGGAGCCTGGAACCGTTCTGGAATGAGCTGACCTCAGTCGGTGCGCTGATTACCGGTGCTACCTTACTGTGCTTCTCCTTCACCGGTTTTGACTCCTTAAGCTCGCTGGCAGAAGAAACCAAAGATACCGAAAAGACCCTGCCAAAAGCGATTTTCCTGACTGCGTTAATTGCCGGGATCATCTTTATTGTCAGCACCTACTTCATGCAGATTTACTTCCCGAATGAACCGGGCAGCTACTTCAAGAATATTGCTGAAACTCAGCCAGAAATTCTGATGCTGGTGGGTGGTTCACTGTTCCAGTCCTATGTACTGACCTTCGCAATTGTAACGGTGATGGCTTCGGGTATTTCTGCACATGCTGGTGTATCCCGCTTAATGTACGTGATGGGCCGTGATGGCGTGATTAACAAGAAAATCTTTGGTCATATCAGCCCTCGTAACTTCACACCGTCTTATAACATTCTGATTGTCGGTGCGGTGGCCTTAACTGCGGGCTTTATGGATCTGGATTTCGTGATTTCCCTGATCAGCTTTGGTGCCCTGACTGCATTCAGTTTCGTTAACCTGTCAGTCATTTCACGCTATGCGCTACGTGATGGCCGTACCCGCAATGTTAAAGACATTCTGAACTTTGTGGTGGTGCCGCTCTGTGGTTTTATCGCGGTGTTTGCACTGTGGCTTGAAGTTGATGAAACATCATTGAAATATGGTTTATGGTGGGCAATGGCCGGTATTTTATACCTGGGTTATAAAACCAAAGGCTTTAAACACCCTGCGCCACAACACAATGAATTTGACGATAAACTCTAAGTTTAAGTCATTCAAAAAGGTGCTTCGGCACCTTTTTTGTTTCTACATTTCAGGTCAAGTTTTGACGGCTTGATCCTGCTCACTGAAAAATAATTCATCATAAAAAAACCAAGATCAGTGATCTTGGTTTTTTTATTCATCTTGATGGTCTGCCCTAGCTTAAAGGCTGAAAACCCTGCTGACGCCAGGCTTCATAAACAATAACTGCTGTGGCATTTGACAGGTTCAGACTGCGGGAGTTTTCTGCCATCGGCAAGCGAATCCAGTGCTCTTGTGGGAACATCAAACGCACATGCTCAGGCAAACCGCGGGTTTCTGGTCCCATCAACAAGGCCACAGGACGGTTTAAATCCGAAGTATGCGGGGTTTCTGTCCCCTTGGTGGTTAATGGATACACCGCATCCACACCTACGCCTTTACTGGCCAAATCGGCCAGACAGTCTTCAATTGAATCCCACAGTTGCATCCGCGCCCATTCGTGGTAATCCAGACCGGCACGTTTCAGCTTTTTATCATCCAGCTCAAAACCCAGGGGCTTGACCAGATGTAACTGAGCACCGGTATTGGCACAAAGCCGGATAATATTACCGGTATTGGCAGGAATTTCAGGCTCATATAACACAACGTGGATCACTTTTTACTCACTATCTGGTTGATTTAAGCAATTAAACTTTCTTGATGGGACAAGGACGCTGTCAGGGCTAAAGCGCTATGCGGTATTGCCCTTTTGCATCTCGGGCAACCATGATTCATCATGGCCACCGCTTTACTCAGGCGCAGCCTTCGCCTTGCGCTCGGGCAACGCAGTGCGTTGCTTTATCCTCTTTACTCAGGCGCAGCCTTCGCCTTGCGCTCGGGCAACGCAGTGCGTTGCTTTATCCTCGCTCATGCCATTGCAGTTGTTCGCGCAGCTTCACCACTTCACCAATAATGGTCAGAGTGGGTGCCTGAATTTGATGTTCAGTAACTTTAGATGCAATATCCGCCAAAGTCCCGACCACCACTTTCTGCTCCGGTGTGGTGCCTTTAGACACCAAGGCCACTGGCATATCCGGACGCTGGCCATGGGCAATCAGTTTCTGGCAGATTTTTTCCAGTCCCACCAGTCCCATATACAGCACCAGAGTCTGGTTTTCATAGACCAGCTCGCTCCACGGCAGTTCCGGTGAACCTTCTTTTAAATGCCCGGTCAGGAAACGTACGCTTTGTGCATAGTTGCGATGGGTTAAAGGAATACCGGCATAAGCTGAACAGCCCGATGCTGCGGTAATGCCCGGCACCACCTGAAAAGCCACGCCTGCAGCAAACAGCTCTTCAATTTCTTCACCGCCACGGCCAAAAATAAACGGATCACCGCCTTTTAAACGACAAACACGTTTACCTTCCTGCGCATACTTGACTAGCAAGGCATTAATGCCCTCTTGTGGCACAGCATGGTTGGAACGTGCTTTCCCAACATAAATTTTTTCAGCATCACGGCGGCACAATTCCATAATCGGATCGGACACCAGACGGTCGTAAATCACCACATCGGCCTGCTGCATCAAGCGCAGTGCTTTTAAGGTCAACAGCTCCGGATCACCCGGACCGGCACCGACCAGATACACTTCGCCTTTTGGCGTGGTCCATTCCTGCAAGGCCTGCTCAATCAAACGATTGGCTTCTTGCAGATTGTCATTAAAGACCTGCTCTTTAAGCGGACTGGCATACAGGTTTTCCCAGAAAATCCGGCGTTCATCCGGATTCTGGATTTTGGCCTTAACCGCAGCACGCCATTGACCGGAAAAACTCACCAGTTTGCCCATGCCATGCGGAATACTGGTTTCCAATTGGGTGCGAATCTGGCGCGACAACACCGGCGATGCACCATTCGTGGCCACTGCAATCAGCAAAGGCGAACGGTCGACAATAGCCGGCACCATAAAGCGGCAATGTGGCGGATCATCCACACTATTGACCAGCACATTTTCAGCTTCACAGGCCTCAAACACCTGACGGTTGATTGCTGCATCATCAGTGGCGGCGATCACCAGACGGTACTGGCGCAGCGGAATTTCAGTATTGAAGGCAGCAGCCTCATAGTGCCCCTGGCTCTGCTGGACCAGTTCCAGTAAAGCGGCATCAATGTCCGGCGCCACCACATCAATAATAGCGCCTGCTTTTTGCAGTAAACCGGCTTTACGGTAGGCAATATGGCCGCCACCGACAATCAGACAGCGTTGCTGTTGCAACTTTAACGAGATTGGAAAAATATCCACACACTACCTCAGTAATTTAGTTCTGATTGTCTTAAGCAAATTTTGTGCACAAATTGGTGCATCCTGTACATCGACCTGAATTTAGTCGATATATTCTGCACCACCCATGTACGGACGTAGCACTTCAGGCACTTCAATTGAGCCATCCGCGCGCTGATAGTTCTCCATCACGGCCAATAAGGTGCGTCCAACCGCCAGACCTGAACCATTCAAGGTATGTACAAATTCAGTTTTCTTCTGGTCGGCACGATAACGCGCTTTCATACGACGCGCCTGGAAATCACCCATGTTGGAACACGAAGAAATTTCACGATAGGTATTCTGACTTGGCACCCACACTTCCAGGTCATAGGTTTTGGTCGCACCAAAGCCCATATCACCACCACACAGGATGATTTTACGGTACGGCAAGCCCAGCGCCTGCAAAATGCCTTCTGCATGACCGGTCAACTCTTCCAGTGCCTGCATAGAATCTTCAGGTTTAACGATTTGCACCATTTCTACTTTATCAAACTGGTGCTGACGGATTAAACCACGCGTATCACGGCCATAAGAACCGGCTTCACTGCGGAAACATGGGGTATGCGCAGCATATTTCAGCGGTAAACGGTCGGCATCAATAATTTCGTCACGGACAAAGTTGGTGACTGGCACTTCCGCGGTTGGAATTAAATAGAACTCTTTTTCGCCCTGCAGCTTAAACAGGTCTTCTTCAAATTTTGGTAATTGACCGGTACCACGTAAAGAATCAGCATTGACCAGGTACGGCACATAGGCTTCGGTATAGCCATTTTTCAGGGTATGCGTATCCAGCATAAACTGGGTTAAAGCACGTTGCAGACGCGCCAATGGCCCTTTTAAAACGCTAAAGCGAGAACCGGTCAGCTTGGTCGCGGTTTCAAACTCCAGACCGCCCATCCATTCGCCTAAGTCGGTATGATCTTTGATTTCAAAATCAAATTCGCGTGGTGTACCCCAGGTCAGGATTTCCACGTTATCGGCTTCATCTTTACCTTCCGGCACAGATTCATGTGGCAGGTTAGGAATAGTCAGTGATTTGGTTTCAATTTCCGCCTGTAATTCATTTAAAGCCACTTCGGCTGCTTTAATTTCATCACCAATGGCTGACATACGTGCCATGATTTCTGAAGCATCACCACCGGCTTTTTTAATCTGACCGACCTGTTTGGCACCGGCATTACGCTCGGCCTGTAGAGCTTCCGTTTTGGACTGGATTTCTTTACGGCGAGCTTCCAATGATGCCCATTCTTCTACATTGAGTTGCACACCACGTTTTGCCAAGGCTAAATTTACAGCCTCAATATTATTTCTGAGTAATTTCGGGTCGATCATAGCCAATCTTTTGTAAAGAAAAAAACTGGCTATAGTGTAAGCGCTTCGGGTTAAAAAATACAGTAATCCGCTTCACGGCTGGGGCTTATTACAGCAATCTGGCGCAGTTTTTTCACAATTTACTGGGCCGGATACTTCGGCAAACTTGGCAGATATTCAGCTTTAATCAGTTTGTCCACCGCATAATACGGCAGCTCCAGTTCCGGCATGCCTTCTGCATAGGAAGCCAGCTCATACAATGGATAGACAAACACCAGCCCATTGGCGCCATAATAAAAATTGTCACTCAGTCGCAGTTTTTCACGCTGGATGTCGTGCTCATTCAGCCAGTTGTAATTATGGTTAAACAGTTCTTGTACCAGTTTGGCTTCATCACTATTCGGCAGCAGAATATCCTGCAAGGCCAGACGCTTCTTGCTGTTTAAATCAAAGGTCACAAACTCCTGATGATGCATGCCATGCGCTGCTCCGGCCGGATAACTATAACTTTGCATGCTAAAGGTAGCCAGACGGCCATGCTGGCCAATATAACGCACATAGGTAGAACTCAGACTAAGGCGGTTCGGTTCTTCTGTACTATTGGCCTCTGATGCTGACGATGCTGACGATGCTGACGATGCTGACGATGCTGACACAGTAGAAGCAGCATCTTCACTAAATGCAATCGGGTCGGCCTTTTTAATCCGCTGCATAAAATACGCATTAATCCACGGCACATTGGTATTGACCGTCTGAATATCGTATTCGGTACAGCCCTCTTCATCACAGCGCTGCTGCTGTTTCAGTTCCACCGGCACCACTTTGGCCTGAATCACGGGAATAGCAGCCGCCTGAGTCTGACTTTGCTCGGCCTCCACCTGAGGTGCGGCATCCTGCTTCGGCTGACAGGCACTTAACATTAATGCCGTGGTCAGTGCGATTGTCGTGGTGAGCAGATTTGATTTCAGATGTTGCATTGTATTTCCCCTATTTTCATGCTGCAATTTTCAGCAGTTTTCACCCCGCTAAGGCGTTGTATACGCACAATTTAGCCGTTTACCACTATATAAAACTCCTGCTGTTCGATCCTAGAGCAGTTCTGTAACCTGCGATAAAAAATGAAAAATCAACCAAAAACCGCCCACAGCAGTACATCCCAAAATTTATAATATTCCATTAAAATTCATAATGATAATTTTAAAATAAAATTAAATCCTGACTGCACCCTAATCGTGCATCTGCAGCCCATTCAATGGGAAAAATAAATTATCCCAAGATTTATCCACAGAAATTGTGGATTCTTTCACAGGGCAAAAGCAGACAGATCAGCCGTGATTCTGGTTAATCCTTATTTTTGATTAATTTTTAACCATTTTCAGGGGGCAATTTTTATTGCCATTTCGTGCATGTCCGCATGACCTAAGTCGCTCAATTGACTTTCCGTACACTCCTGCCATTGGGCGATTATTCACCTAAAAATAAAGGAGCCATTAAAATGGCTCCTTTATGTTTTGCTTTCACAGATAAAATCTTTTTTAAGAAATGATCAGCACCCCTTATTGATCAATAATATCTGTGCCTTTTGGTGGGGTGAAATTAAAGGTCGAGTTGGCAATGTTCGGGTTCACCTTCACATTGTTAAAACGTACATAGGTGGTTTGACCTAAAGAATCTTCCAGAATCATCAGGCTTGGTGCTTTGTTGGCACCGAAACTAATGGTCAGACTCTGGAAAGCACCGTCATCACTTTTTGGATACAGGGTGTAATAGGTTTTGCCTTTGTTTGGCTGGGTCACCCGGTATGACTGCATAATCTGGTTGGTATTGCCCGATAATAACAGTGCTGGTGTATTGGCAACCTGCTCATCCAGGTTTTGACGCACGGCCTGCTGCAAGTCCGGGTCATAAATCCAGACTGTTTTCCCTGAGGTCACAATGGTCTGTTTGGCCGGACTGGTGGTTTCCCAATAGAATTTCCCCGGGCGCGCCACTTTCATTACGCCTTTAAATTCCTGATTCATATGCTGGGCAGTCAGGCCCTTGTTTTTAGGCGCTTTGCCGCTGGTTTTGGTGGTCTGCTCAAAGTTAGCGGTCATACTTTTAATATGACTCAATTGTTTGACCAGATTGGCAGTGGCTTGCTGCTCCGATGCTGCCACAGGCGCAGCATACACAGTCGTACTCATCACTGGTGCCAGCGTTGCAGCACCCAATGCCATAGCACACATGGTTTGACGAAGCATTTTCATAGATTCACCTTTTATTGTTGCATATCGCAATGTATTCATGGACTCATCTTAAACCAAATAAAGTGCCTAAATTTAGAGAAAATAAGAAGTTTTGTATGTTTATTAATATCAAATGTTCTTTTTTATCCATCATCATGAAGATCAGGGTTGCTCTCTTTCCCGATGCGACATGCATAAAAAAACCCACAGAAAACTGTGGGTTTTTGTTCTATTGAATCTTATTCAACAGATACGTAGCGACGGCCAAATTGACCTTTCACTTCGAATTTTACTACGCCGTCAGCAGTAGCAAATAAAGTATGGTCACGGCCCATACCTACATTTGCACCAGCGTGGAATTCTGTACCACGTTGACGAACGATGATGTTACCTGCAGTTACAGTTTGACCACCGTAAACTTTAACACCTAACATCTTAGGATTCGAATCACGACCGTTCTTAGTAGAACCACCGGCTTTTTTAGATGCCATGTCTCATTACTCCTAGTGATTAGCCTGAAATACCAGTAATTTTCAACTCGGTGAACCATTGACGGTGACCTTGTTGCTTACGGTAGTGCTTACGACGACGCATTTTGATGATGCGGATTTTGTCGTGACGGCCATGGCCAACCACTTCTGCAGTTACTTTAGCGCCAGCTACAACTGGAGCACCGATTTGAATGCTATCACCGTTTACAAGCATTAATACGTCATCAAACGTAATGGTTGCGCCAGTTTCAGCTTTCAATAATTCAACTTTAAGGGTTTCACCCTCAACTACACGGTGCTGTTTACCACCGCTTTGGATTACTGCGTACATAATGTACTCCAAACATGCCCGTGTCGTCGTGCCGGTAAAGGGATATACCGATCTTAAAACGAACGCCACTGGGGTTATACAAGGGCAGAGATTTTAAGGGATAACGCTTCAAACAACAAGAGATTTAGCCAAAATATTGCATCAGCCGGCTGTTTATTTTATAAACATGCAACGAAAAGCAACAAAAATGTTCAAAACCCTACATTTTTCATTGATCTAATCAAATTGCTTGTTAGAATCGAAAACGCTAGCATGCTGATGCTATCACCGCTGCCTGTCACCGGGAGGCCATTAGCGCCAGCACGAACAGGAAAGCAGACCATTGCCTCGTACTTCATAACGACAACCACAATGGCCGCACCGCAGATTGCAGATTTCCTGTCCAGACGTTTTTCATTGTTACACTATATCGTTGTTACTTGACACAATTGAGGTTCTCCTTCACATGACCATCGACTTTAAGCAAGATATTCTCGCGCCTGTTGCTTCCGATTTTGCCGCGATGGATCAGTTTATTAATGAAGGCATTACCTCAAAAGTCGCACTGGTTATGGCGGTCAGCAAGCATGTGGTGGAAGCCGGCGGCAAACGTATGCGTCCGATTATGTGCTTACTGGCGGCCAAAGCCTGCGGCGCAGAAGATCTGGAACAGGCGCGCAGACTGGCGGCGATTATTGAAATGCTGCATACCGCAACCCTGGTGCATGATGATGTGGTCGATGAATCTGGCTTGCGTCGTGGCCGTCCAACCGCCAATGCCACCTGGAATAACCAGACCGCCGTATTGGTCGGTGACTTCCTGATTTCGCGCGCCTTTGACCTGCTGGTCGATTTAGACAACATGACCTTGCTAAAAGATTTCTCGACCGGCACCTGTGAAATTGCCGAAGGTGAAGTACTACAGTTGCAATCGCAGCATCAGCCGGACACCACCGAACAGACGTATTTAGATATTATTCACGGCAAAACCTCGCGCCTGTTTGAACTGGCCACCGAAGGTGCCGCCATTTTAACCAACAAGCCGGAATACCGTGAACCGTTACGTGTCTTTGCCGGCCATTTTGGCAATGCCTTCCAGATCATTGACGATATTCTGGATTACACCTCAGATGCCGAAACCCTGGGTAAAAATATCGGCGATGACCTGATGGAAGGTAAACCGACCTTGCCTTTAATTGCCGCCCTGAAAAATACCACAGGTGCGCAACATGAAATTATCCGCCGCAGTATTGCTACGGGTGGAACCTCCGAATTGGCGCAGGTTATCGAGATTGTACAGACCTCTGGTGCATTGGATTATTGCCAGCAGCGTGCCACGGAAGAAACCGAAGCCGCAATTGCGGCCTTAAATGCCTTGCCAGATACAATCTATCGTCAGGCCCTGGTCAATCTGGCCAAGCTGGCCCTGCACCGAATTCAATAAATAGCTTCATCCTTGCCTATGCATATAAAATTTTATGACCTATTCCTGAACATGCAGGATCAGCTGGAAACCACGCCCGCTGATCTTGACGAGCAACTGCTCATTGAGCTGGTCAACCGTATTCGACCAGCCAACACCGAAAATAGCGAAGAAATACAAGAAAAGTTTCAGGCCTTTTTACATGCCCTGCTGATTACGCCCAATGCCGCCAATACCTTACAAAGTTTTGTGCTCTGCTTAATCAGCCAGTACAAACAGACCAGCCTGTATGCCGATACCGGCATCCTGTCTTTAGATGGTTTCTGGAGCCAGCTGTTTCAGCGCCTAGGGGCGCATTTTTTACCGCTGATTAATGATCAGAGCCAGCTGCAGGACTTGCTGCGCCGCATTTTCCATCAGCGCAGTGATAAATACTGGCTGGATGATATTGAAGATCAGCAGTGGCAGCAGCTGTTTCGCCTGCTGAATCAGGGCCATCGTAATCAGGATGATAAAAAACTGATTCGTCAGGAAATCATTAAAGCCATTACCGTGCTGTCCTATCGGGTCAGCGGAATTGGTTTATATCCGGAATTTATTAATGCCCATCCGGAACTGACCGAATACGAATCACCATTTTTAGTGCAGAACCGTGAAATCAACGATTTCATTGTGCAATATAAAAACCTGCATCAAAGTGCCGACAAATTTGAAGCGGTAATTCCACCGGATGCCTCACAGGCGCTGGTGATGATTGACCAGTGCCGTAACGTCAGCCATAAAATTCGCCGGGCCACCAAACGGATTGGGGTCAGTGTCAGCCTGACCTATTTGCTGTCCTTACTGGAACAGTGTCTGGACCGGATTGAACTGCTGCTGAACCTGATTGTTGAAGAAGATGATGTGCGTTATAGCGCCATGGGCGAGCTACTGGTCGATATTACCACCGCGCTGTATAGCGAACGCAGTGTCCGCTCCCTGCTGGCTACCAACAGTGAATTGATGGCCTTGCAGGTGACTGAAAATGCCAGTAAAACCGGTGAACATTATGTAAGTACCGACAAGGCCGGCTTTCTGGAAATGTATAAATCGGCTGCCGGGGCCGGGGTGATTATTGCCACCATGGCCACCCTTAAGGTGCTGGCGGCACGTTTAACCTTGGCGCCGCTGATGCAGGCCTTTATTAACAGCATGAACTACTCGCTGGGCTTTATGCTGATTCATGTGCTGCACTTTACTGTGGCCACCAAACAGCCGGCGATGACCGCTGCCGCACTGGCTTCGACCGTACAGCATCGCAAAGGCTCGAAAATGGCGCAAATTGCCGAGCTGGCCGCGCTGATTATCAATATTATCCGAACCCAGTTTATTGCCATTCTGGGCAATATCTCGATTGCCATTCCGGTGGCCGCCCTAATTGCCTTTATGTGGGATGCGGCGTTGCATGAGCCTTTAATGAACCATGCCAAAGCCAGCAAAATGCTGCATGACCTGAATCCGTTTACCTCTCTGGCAATTCCACACGCAGCCATTGCCGGTGTGTGTCTGTTTTTATCGGGCCTGATTGCTGGTTACTTCGATAATATGGCGGTGTATCGCAAAGTCGGACCACGGCTACAGGCGCATGCCAAACTGAAAAAATGGATGAGTCAGGAACGGCTGGACCGTTTTGCCGCCTATATTGAACGGAACTTGGGCGCACTGGCCGGTAATTTCCTGTTCGGGGTTATGCTCGGCAGTATGGGCACAATTGGTTATATTCTGGGTCTGCCTTTAGATATCCGGCATATTGCCTTTGCCTCGGCCAACTTTATTCAGGGTTTGATGAACGTCAACGGTAGTCCGGAAATTGGCCTGATTATTGTGTCTTTCCTGGGTGTACTGTTAATTGGCCTGACCAACTTATTTGTCAGCTTTACCCTCACCATTATTGTGGCCCTGCGCGCACGTCGGGTACGTTTTGAACAGTGGAAGCCATTGGCCAAACTGGTCATGACCCATTTCCTGACCCGGCCCAGTGACTTTTTCTGGCCACCGAAGCAACCTGTTGAAGTTGAAGAACAATCTGGCCCGGCCAAGGGTCATCATTAAGGAATTTGTTCTCTGTACACGACAAATTTCACAGAACCCTTATCCTATCAGGGTTCTGCCTTCTTAAAATTGCCAAAATTTCCTTAAACTCTTCTTTTTTCCCAAAACCAATTAAACGCTGAATCGCCATTTGAACATAGTCTAAACCATAGCGAAATAAACTCATTGAGAGTCGTCCATGCTTCTT